>CALVBH010000052.1 GCA_944325765.1 uncultured Bacteroidales bacterium | reverse complement strand
AGGGCCTCGTTGATATTGGTCGAATTGTACCGGCTGTTCGACGGACTGGAAAAATTGACGGACGCGGAGAACGAAGTTCCCGGTCTGGCCTTCGAATCCTGGGAATGGCTCCATCTGACTCCGAAGTTCCTCATCTGGTTGAAATCGGAACTTCCTTTTTCTCCGGTCTGGTCATTCGAGTATGTAAGGGAGAAATTTCCCGTACACTTGTAGTTTACCTTGTATCTGGAATCCACCTGCACGCTCCAGGACCCCAGCGTATAGATGTCCCCGGTCACTGACAGGTCGAAATAGTCGCCTATCACGAAATACATGCCGGCATCCCTGAGGTAAAAGCCTCGCGCGGATTCCTCTCCGAAAGTCGGCATCAGCAGTCCGGTGGCCCTGTCCGGCCTTTTTGGAATGAATCCGAACGGCAGTATGACAGGGAAGAGCGGCACATCTTCTATGACGGGATACGCAGGACCGAATACCGTCTTCTGCGAAGGTTTGGTAATCACCTTGGCTGCGGTCAGGTGAAGATAATAGTGCGGATGTTCGGCATCGCACACGGTGTATTTGCCCTTGGTGATGTTTATCGACTTGTCCGGCATCATCTTGATGTTCTGCCCGTGCAGGATACCGTCCTGTTCCTGTGTCACCATATTCGTTATCCTGGCCTTTCCGGTGTCGAAGTTGTATCTCAGTTCCTCCATAGTATAGGTCTTGCCTCCCTGTGTCATGGTAGGCATGCCCGTAATCACACCGGTGGAATCCTTCGTGCCCCTCGCGAAAACTGTCTTGGTCTGCAGGTCGTATTCCATATAGTCGGCCTTGAGCTCCATATCGCCGTATTTCACGGAGACGTCTCCGTAATAGTAGAGCATCCTCTTTCCGTCCGTAAAGTCTTCTATGATGGAATCCCGGGCAGCCGTGAAAGCCGGCTGGTCGAGAGAACTCTTGCTCAGCAGGTCCAGCGAGTCCTGACGTGCGCTCAGGGAATCCATCCGGGCCAAAGAGTCTGCCAGGGCGGTGGAATCGAGTACGGCCCGCAAGGAATCGCTGACGGCTGCGGTCTCCGCTCTCGCTTCGATACGCTCTGCCCTCTGCCGGTTCCGGCGGGAACGTCTGTCTTCCTGGGAGGAGACCGAGAACGAACTGAGTATGAGCAGTACTATTACCGCCAGAAACAATTTGTCTCTTTTCCTGTTCAATGGACCTGAGTTATATTGTGACATTAAATCTCTCCAAATTCAGCAAAAATCTTTATTTTTGCATTGCGGATTTTGCAAGGCGCAAAGTTAAAATTAATTTCAATTATTACCAAATGACAGTAGCCGAATGAAACTGTTGCATCATATCGTCCGAAAGGTTTTCCAGCCGCTGTTTTTCCTGGCATTGGCCCTTCTTCCGGGCCTGTCCGGAGAGGCGGGGGCGAATGAAAGGCTGAAACTTAAAACGGTAGTCATCGATGCCGGCCACGGAGGCAAGGACCCCGGATGCGTCAGCCGCGATGGCCGCGTATATGAGAAAAACATAAATCTCGACATCGCCAGGAAACTCGGTTCCAGAATCACCGATGCATATCCGGACGTAAAGGTGATATACACGAGATCCTCGGATGTTTACGTGACCCTGAACAACCGGGCGGAAATCGCCAACAGAAATAATGCCAATCTGTTCATATCGATTCACGTGAACGCCGCCTCGTCTGCCCAGGCCCACGGTTTCTCGACCCATATTCTCGGAAACGACAAACTGTCGTCCAATATGGATGTCTGCCGGCGGGAAAATTCCGTAATCCTTCTCGAGGACGACTATACTACGGATTACCAGGGTTTCGATCCCAATGACCCCGAGTCCTTCATATTTTTCAACCTTATGCAGAACGCGTTCTATGAGCAAAGCCTTACTTTTGCCGCGGAAGCCGACAAGGAACTGGTCAAGGGTCCGGTAACGCACAGCAGGGGCATTTCGCAGGACCCTTTCTGGGTGCTGTGGAGAACGAAAATGCCGGCCGTACTGGTGGAAGTGGGGTTCATGTCGAACGCTGCGGACCTTAAAAAGCTGAATTCAGCATCGGGCCGTTCCGAAATAGCCGGAAGGCTCTTCCAGGCATTCAGAAGTTTCAAGGCCAAATACGATGAAAGTCTGGACTACAGCACGGAATCTACATCCGCCGCTGCAGACGGATACGGTGTGCAGATTTTCGTCCTGAGCAAACGGCTCGCCCCGGGCGACAAGGCATTCGAAGGCTACGATGCTGAAGCCGTACCGGCCGGCGGCATGTACAAATATGTGATAAGGGCATCCTCCGAAGGGGCGGCCAGAACCCTCTACGGGAAAATCCGGAAGACCTTTCCCGGCTCTTTTCCTGTCAGGATGGAAAACGGAAACGTTTCCCCGCTGTAAAAGGCGCTTGCCCGAAGTGTTTGAAAATCAGGAATCATGAAAAAAGAATTCAAAATCGGACTATTGGCGATAATCGTGCTGACGGCTACTTTTTTTGTCATAAATTTTCTCAGGGGACGGAATCTTTTCAGCGATGACTATGTTTTCGTCTCTTTCTATGAGGACGTCCAGGGCCTGCTTCCGTCGTCTCCTGTATATATAAAGGGGTATAAGGCCGGGACTGTCTCGGAAGTGGAATACAACCGGAAAAAGAAAGGCTTCGATGTCGTCTGTTCCGTTTCCAGAGACTTCGAGATACCGGCCGACTCCAAAATGACCATATACAGCGCCGACCTTATGGGAGGGAAGGCTCTCAGGATAGATCTCGGACAGTCGGAAGAACCGGCCCGTGACGGTGCTTTTCTGGCACCGTCCGTATCGCATGACATGCTCACTTCCCTGGCGGCGGGAATAGAGCCGCTGATTACCAAGGGAAAAGACGTTTTAGAGAATCTGGACAGTGCTCTTATAAACCTGAATCTCACACTGTCTGAAGAAAACAGGGCTTCGCTGCGCAGCATAATGAGGAATATGGAAAGGACCATGGCAAAAGTCGAGTCCCTGGCATCGACTGTCGAAGGCAGTTCTTCGGAAATAACATCATTGATAGCGAATCTCGACACCCTGTCGCATCGGCTGAATCTGATAGCGGAGAAGGCTGACACGGCCATGACAGGCATTGCCGGCACGGCGGCGGAACTCGATGAAGCCGACATCCGCGGACTGGTGGAAAGCCTGAAAACATTGTCCGGGAAAATGCAGGAAAATGACGGGACGATAGGCCGGCTCGTCAATGACGATTCCGTCTACAACTCCTTGGATTCACTTTTGCTCAGAATCGACGGAATTTTATGCAAAATAGAAGAAAATCCCAAAAAATATCTGAGGATTTCCGTGTTCTGAAACCCTCAGGAAGAGTCTCGCGTGCAAATTGCCAATTTAGAATTTATCAAAATACCTAAATAGGTATACATCAAGGTTGTTAATAAAATGTTAAAATATAACATATTGATTATTAAATATTTATAAAATCAATCGTTTCGAAATTCCTTAAACGTTTAGATGTAAAAAAAAGATAATAAACAATAGCAAAAAGAAATTTTTATAAAATTTTTTTCCGCATCTTTGCTCACGTTTTTCGGTTGAAACTAACCTTAGTCAAGCACAGATGTCTCAGGATACTCACATATTGATTTGGAATCGCTGTCTGAAAGTGATAGAACAGATAGTGAGCAGCCGTGCTTTCGACACATGGTTCAAGCCGATCGTTCCTGTCTCGTTCAGCGAGGGTATGCTGACCGTCAGTGTCCCGTCGGAATTTTTCAGGGAGTATCTCGAGGAGTATTTTCTGGATGTGCTGAACAAGACTGTCAGGAAAGAAATCGGGGCCGACGCACGTCTCGCTTTCAGGGTGGCTCCGGTAAAGGTGCAGCCTCCGATGGAGTATCCGGCGGCTCACTGCAACACTCCGGAAAACAATTCCATTTCCCTCCCTTCATACAAGCAGTCCGGTTCCGTAAATCCTTTCGTGATTCCCGGAATCCAGCGTCTGAAGGTGAGTCCCCAGCTCAATCCGAATTACTGTTTCGCGAATCTGGCCATCGGCGAGTGCAACAAGATGGGCGTGACGGCAGGGGAGAGCATTGCCATGTATCCGGGAAAGACGGCTTTCAATCCTCTTTTCCTTTTCGGAGGTCCGGGACTCGGCAAGACTCATATAGCCCAGGCCATAGGTATTGCCATAAAGGAGAAATATCCGGACCTGACGGTGCTTTATCTGCCTGCGAACAAATTCAAGACGCAGTATATGGACGCCGTGAACGTGAAGAACAATCTTACGAATTTCCTCGCGTTCTATTCGAGGATGGATGTCCTGATTATAGATGATATCCAGGATATGTCCTCTCAGGGTACCCAGAATGCCTTTTTCCAGATATTCAACCACCTTCACCAGTCCGGAAAGCAGCTGATATTCACCTCTGACAGGGCTCCGGTGGACTTGCAGAATTTCGAGGAGAGGCTTCTGTCCCGTCTTAAATGGGGGCTTTCCGTCGAACTCCAGCATCCGGATTTCGCCACGAGGCTGGCTATGCTCAGGTCCCGCAGTTTCAGGGAAGGGGTGAAACTCAGCGATGACGTCCTGATATATCTTGCGAGCCGGATTACCACGAATTTCAGGGAACTTGAAGGTGCTCTGATTTCTCTTATCGCCAATGCGACTTTCGCCCACAGGGAGATAACGGTCGAACTGGCCGAGAGCATTACCACGAAAATAGTCGGGGAGCAGAAGACCGACATAACCATCGACAAGGTCCAGAAAGCCGTCTGCCAGTATTTCAATATCACCATGGACAATCTTCTGTCCAAGTCCCGCAAGCGCCAGATAGTGCAGGCGCGGCAGATAGCCATGTACATGAGCCGGAATCTGCTCAAATGCTCGCTTTCGACCATAGGTTCTGAAATCGGGGGAAAGGACCATTCGACGGTACTGCATGCCTGCTCTACCGTTCAGGATCTTATGAGCATCGACAAGACGTTCAGGCAGTATGTCAGCGATATAGAGAAGATGCTGGTGCCTGCCCGGGCCTGATACGGATTTACCCGCCGGACTGACGTTAAATTTTCATATATGCATTCCAAAACAGATTTGGATCCGGAGAAAGTGCTGGATCTGTTCAAGGAGATAACCCGGATTCCGAGGGAGTCCGGACATGAAGAACATATCATCGCATACCTTCAGCAGTTCGCCGAAAGCCGTTCGCTCGAATGCCGTACCGATGAAGCCGGGAATGTGGTGATAGTCAGGCCGGCGTCTCCGGGCTGCGAACATGTTCCTGTCATCGTGCTTCAGAGTCATTCAGACATGGTCTGCGAGAAGAATTCAGGAGTTGACCACGACTTTTCGCGGGACCCGATAAGATATGTCATAGAAAACGGCTGGATGACAGCGCCAGATACGACTCTGGGTGCAGACTGCGGTATCGGAATGGCGGCCCAGCTGGCTGTCCTGGAAAGTCCGATGAAGACAGGCCGGATAGAATGCCTGTTTACCGTATCGGAGGAAACCGGACTGGACGGGGCGAAGGCTCTGAAGCCGGGCTTCATTACGGGAAAGACGCTGATTAATCTCGATTCGGAGGACGAGGGCGAACTTTTCGTAGGCTGTGCAGGAGGTCTGGATACCACCGCGGTTTTCAGATACGGGACTGTCGATGCCGCGCAGGGAGATACAAGGCTCCGGATCCGCGTATTCAACGGTACCGGAGGTCACAGCGGTGACGATATAGACAAGGGCAGGGCGAATGCTGTACAGCTGCTTGCTCGTTTCCTGTATCCATTCCCGGAAGTTGGGATATGCAGCATCAACGGGGGGAACAAACGCAACGCCATTGCCCGCGAAGCGGAAGCTGAAATCACTGCCGGAGCATCCCTTGCCGGGAAAATAACCGGTGCTGCGGAATCTTTCAGGAAAGAACTCAGGGCGGAATATGCCGCCGGGGATCCGGATATTGACGTGGAAACCGAAGTCCTGGGAAAATGCACCGGGGGAGAAAAGATTATCGACCCGGAGACCGCCAGGGCCGTCGTCGCCTCCCTGTTTGCCGCCCCTCACGGTGTACTGGCGATGAGTGCGGACATAAAGGGACTCGTGGAGACTTCCACAAATCTGGCGTCAGTCAGGACACTCGACGGGGAAATCCGCGTAGGTACCAGCCAGAGGAGTTCGGTAACGTCAGAAAGACGTGCTGCAGGCCTTAAAGTCGAGGCCGCTTTCCGGCTGGCCGGGGCAGAGGTAACCCACGAATCCGAATATCCGGGATGGAAGCCTGACATGGATTCACACGTCCTGAAAGTCTGCAGGGCTTCCTACAGAAAACTTTTCGGACATGAACCGGTAGTGCGGGCCATACATGCAGGTCTGGAATGCGGCCTTTTCCTCGACATATATCCAGGGCTGGATATGATTTCATTCGGGCCGACGCTCAGGGGAGTCCATGCTCCTGGAGAGCGCCTCGATCTGGCATCTCTGGACAAGTTCGTAGCCCTGCTCTCTGACGTTATATCCAATATCGAATAGTATGGCACTGATATCCGTATCCCTGCTTGCCGGTGATTTTCTGCATCTGGCAGGCGACGTGGAGTTTTCCTGCGAATATGCCGATTTACTCCATCTGGACATTATGGACGGGGTTTTCGTCCCGAATATTTCCTACGGCTTCCCCGTAACCGATGCGATTGCCTCCATCGCGACCAAGCCTCTCGATACGCATCTGATGATAGTCAGACCCGAAAACTATGTGGAGCGTTTCGCCAAATCCGGAGCCGACATGCTGAGTTTCCATCTGAATGCCACGGAGAAACCCGCAGAGGTGGTATCCCTTATTCACGAATGCGGGATGAAAGCGGGAATAGCCATAAATCCCGACATTCCCGTCGAAAGGCTGTTCCCTTATCTTGCGGACTGCGAATTCGTCCTGATTATGTCGGTTTTTGCAGGTTTCGGCGGACAGAAATTCATCGAAGAGACATACCGGAGAGTGGAATCCGTCAAAAAGGAAATATTGCGTCAGGGTGCGGATTGCCTGATAGAGGTGGACGGGGGAGTTTCAGGGAAGAATGCCGGAGCCCTGAAATCGGCCGGGGCCGATATTCTCGTTGCGGGAAGCGCCATTCTCGGCGCTGAAAGCCCGATTGAGGCTGTTTTGTCGATGCGTTGAGACTTCATTGCCGAAAAAATACAGATTTTTCTTTTTTTTGGACGGATATTGGAGGATTTGTATTATTTTCGTCCGGTTTAAGCATATATTAACGTTAATAGAAACATATTGACAATGGAGCAGAAAATTCGAGCTACGCTCAAGTTGGAAAACGGAATGGAGTTCCACGGATATTCATTCGGTTACAACGGCGCCTGCGATGGTGAGGTGGTTTTCTCTACGGCTATGGTCGGTTACACGGAAAGTCTTACCGACCCTTCCTATTCGGGGCAGATTCTATGCATCACTTATCCGATAGTGGGAAACTACGGTATTCCTGAAGAATCATTCGAAGAAAACGGCATTTCCAGATATATGGAATCCGACGGAATTTATGTCCGGGGACTTGTCGTGTCCGACTATTCGGAGGACTACAGCCACTGGAATGCGGCTATGAGCCTGGGCGAATGGCTCCGCAAGCACAAAGTACCGGGAATTTACGGCATAGACACCAGGGAGTTGACCAAAGTCCTGAGAGACAACGGTTCCATGCTCGGAATTATCGTATCCGAGGGCAACGAAAGGAACTTTCCCGTGCCGGATCCGAACAAGGAAAATCATGTAGCGAAGGTAAGCTGCAAGGAAGTCATAAGGTACGGACACGGCGAAAAGAAAATCGTTCTCGTGGACTGCGGGGTCAAACACAATATCCTCCGCTGCTTCCTTTCGCGCGGAGTGGAAATCATCAGGGTGCCGTGGGACTACGATTTCAACACTCTCGAGTATGACGGACTCTTCATTTCCAACGGTCCGGGAAACCCCGAATTCTGCGACGTCACCGTAAGGCATCTGCAGGAAGCCATGAAAAAGGACAAGCCGATTTTCGGAATCTGTATGGGGAACCAGCTTCTCAGCCGTGCGGCCGGGGCCACTACATACAAACTCAAATACGGTCACAGAAGTCATAACCAGCCCGTCAGAATGGTCGGCTCGAACAAATGCTTCGTCACTTCCCAGAATCACGGCTATGCGGTGGACACCGCCACTCTCGGCAAGGACTGGACACCGTATTTCATAAACATGAATGACGGGACCAACGAGGGCATCCGGCACAAGACCAAGCCGTTCTTTTCATCCCAGTTCCATCCCGAGGCTTCGAGCGGTCCTACCGATACGGAGTTCCTCTTCGACGAGTTCTTGAGCAAACTTTAATCATTACAAACATTTAATCTAACGACAATGATAGACAACGATATAAAGAAAGTATTGCTGCTGGGTTCAGGTGCATTGAAAATCGGGGAAGCAGGAGAGTTCGACTATTCCGGTTCCCAGGCTCTGAAAGCGATGAAGGAAGAGGGGATAGAGACAGTGCTCATAAATCCGAATATCGCTACCGTACAGACTTCCGACAAGGTGGCCGACAAGATATACTTCCTCCCGGTCACCCCGTATTTCGTGGAGGAAGTGATCCAGAAGGAAGCTCCTCAGGGTATTCTTCTGGCATTCGGAGGCCAGACGGCGCTTAACTGCGGAGTGGAACTCTACAAGTCGGGAGTTCTCGAAAAGTACAATATAAAGGTTCTCGGAACGCCTGTACAGGCCATTATTGACACTGAAGACAGGGAGCTGTTCATCGAGAAACTCGACCAGATAGACATCAAGACCATCAAATCGCACGCTACGGAAAACATAGAGCAGGCACGTGCCGCCGCGCAGGAACTCGGGTATCCAGTAATCCTGCGTGCAGCATACGCTCTGGGCGGACTCGGTTCCGGTTTCTGCGACAACGAAGCCCAGCTTTTCGACGTGGCTGAAAAAGCTTTCTCGTTCTCTCCGCAGGTTTTAGTGGAGAAGTCTCTGAAAGGCTGGAAGGAAATAGAATACGAAGTGGTCAGGGACCGTTATGACAACTGCATAACGGTCTGCAACATGGAAAATTTCGACCCGCTCGGCATCCATACCGGAGAGAGTATCGTAGTGGCGCCGTGCCAGACCCTCGACAACGATGATGTGGAATATCTCAGGGACCTTGCCATCAAGATAGTCCGCCACGTGGGCATAGTCGGGGAGTGCAACGTACAGTTCGCATACGATCCGAATTCCATGGAATACAGGGTGATAGAGGTGAATGCAAGGCTGAGCCGGTCTTCCGCCCTCGCTTCGAAGGCTACAGGTTATCCTCTTGCTTTCGTGGCAGCCAAACTCGGTCTCGGCTACGGCCTTTTCGACCTGAAGAATTCCGTGACCAAGGTGACTCCGGCATTTTTCGAACCGGCCATCGATTACATAGTCTGCAAGATACCTCGTTGGGACCTGACCAAGTTCCATGGAGTTTCGAGAAAGATAGGCTCCAGCATGAAGAGTGTCGGAGAGGTGATGTCTATCGGAAGAAGCTTCGAGGAAGCCATCCAGAAGGGCCTGCGTATGATAGGGCAGGGAGCCCACGGCTTTGTAGGGAACAAGGAGCTTAAGGTCGAGGACATAGACGAGGCGCTGAAAGAGCCTACGGACAACAGGATATTCGTGATATCCAAGGCTATGCGTGCCGGATATACGGTAGACCAGATTCATGATCTGACCAAAATCGACCGCTGGTTCCTCGACAAGCTTGCCAGAATCGTGGCTACGTACAACGAAATGCTTAAATTCGACAACTGCGAAGCGATGCCGCTGGAACTGCTTGCCCAGGCCAAGAAACAGGGCTTCTCCGATTTCCAGATAGGACGGGCACTCTACAAGGACAGACTCGACAGCGAAGAAGCGCAGAATATCGTACGCGTTTTCAGAAAGGCACACGGGATAGTCCCTTGCGTAAAACAGATAGACACTCTGGCAGCGGAGTTCCCTGCAGCGACGAATTATCTGTATCTGACATATAACGGCAATTTCAACGATGTCAAATATCTGCACGACCACAAGTCCGTAATCGTCCTGGGTTCCGGCGCGTACCGCATAGGTTCGTCCGTGGAGTTCGACTGGTGTTCGGTAAATGCACTCCAGACTATCAGGGAGCAGGGATACCGCGGTGTAATGATAAATTACAACCCTGAAACGGTGTCTACCGACTATGACATGAGCGACCGTCTTTACTTCGATGAACTGACATTCGAGAGGGTGATGGATATTTACGAACTCGAACAGCCATACGGTCTGGTGGTTTCCGTCGGAGGTCAGATACCGAACAATCTGGCTCTCAGACTCGACAGGAGCGGAGTGAATATTCTGGGTACGAAGGCCACGAGCATCGACAAGGCTGAAGACCGCCACAAATTCTCCTCCATCGTGGACGCGCTCGGCATTGACCAGCCTAAATGGAGGGAGCTGACCACTCTGGATGATGTCCATGACTTCGTGGCCAAGGTGGGTTATCCGGTTCTCGTACGTCCGTCATACGTGCTTTCCGGAGCGGCCATGAATGTCTGCTACAATGAGGAGGAGCTTCGCCGCTTCCTCTCTCTCGCAGCCGAAGTATCCAAGAAGCATCCGGTCGTAGTCAGCGAATTCATGCAGAGATGCAAGGAAATAGAGTTCGATGCAGTAGCCGATGCCGGCGAAATCATCGCTTACGCCATTTCCGAGCATGTCGAGTTTGCCGGCGTACACTCCGGAGATGCCACCATCCAGTTCCCTCCGCAGAAGCTCTATATCGAGACTGTCCGCCGTATAAAGAAGATAGCCAAGAAGATAGCCGCCGCGCTGGAGATTTCTGGGCCTTTCAACATCCAGTTCCTGGCCAAGGAGAACGAAATCAAGGTGATAGAATGCAATCTCCGCGCATCGAGGAGTTTCCCGTTCGTATCGAAGATTCTGAAGATAAACCTTATAGAACTGGCCACAAAGGTAATGCTCGGGCTGAAACCTGCTGCTCCGCACAAGAGCGCTTTCGACCTCGATTATGTGGGCATCAAGGCTTCCCAGTTCTCGTTCTCCCGTCTGCATCAGGCCGACCCGATTCTGGGAGTGGACATGGCTTCTACCGGGGAAGTCGGCTGTCTCGGCGATGACTTCAACGAGGCACTGCTCAAATCAATACTTTCCGTGGGATACCGTATTCCGGAGAAGAATATCCTCGTGTCTTCAGGCGATGCCCTGCAGAAAGCAGACCTGCTGAATGCCTGCCGCCTGCTGGCAAGTCACGGTTATACGATTTTCGCGACCGGAGGAACCTACAGATATCTCGTGGAGAACGAAGTTTCCGCCACGAGGGTGCTTTGGCCGAGCGAATGCGAGGATCCGACACTGTCTTCACAGTTCGATTCCGCACTGAAAATGCTTCAGGAAAAGGAAATCGACCTGGTGGTCAATATCCCGAAGAATTTCACGAATGTCGAACTCGAAAACGGGTACAAGATCAGGCGTGCTGCGATAGACTTCAATATTCCTCTGATTACCAATGCCAGATTAGCAACGGCGTTCATCAGGGCATTCTGCAGCATGAGCATGGACGATATCCAGATCAAGGCCTGGAACGAATATTAATATTCCAGTTCTCCAACTCCCTGGCGGATAATGGAAAAGTCGGGGGAAGTACAATCGACGACGGTGGACAGGGCGAGACTGCCTTGTCCGCCGTCTATCGTAATATCCGCTGTCCTGCCCCACTTTTCATATATGAGTTCCGGGTCGGTGGCATATCCCGGGTCTTCGTCCTCATCATACGGGATGGTCGCGGTCATTATCGGGGCGCCGAGTTCCCGTGCAATCGCCATGATTATCCCGTTGTCAGGCATCCTTACCCCGATTTCCTTTCTGCTTCTGAAAATTTTGGGCAGTTTCGACGTGCCTTCGAGAATGAACGTAAACGGTCCCGGAAGATTCTTCTTCATCAGTTTGAACGTGGCGTTTCCGATTCTGGCATACCTGCTGATTTCACTCAGGTCATAACAGATAATCGAAAGGTTGTTCTTCCGGGGATCCGTATCCTTAATCCTGCAGATTTTCTCCACTGCACGTTCTTTCAGTGCATGACACCCGATGGCATACATAGTATCCGTCGGATATATGATGATTCCTCCGTCTTCGAGCACGTCTTTTATTTGAGCCATAACGGAAGGATCGTTATCCTTGTCATAAAGTCGTATAAGCATATACAGTCGGTTTTATGGCAATTATATGCTTTTCCGGCCAGAAATCCAACAGTTTTTCAGCCTACTATGCATATGTCGTTCGCCGTAACGCCTTCATCACCGTCGTAGGAGGCGATTTCTGTCCAGTCATAGCCGTTGAAAGAAGTAGATACAAAGGTAAATTTCCCGCCGCCTGTGCTTTTCTTATATGCCACGATGAATACTCCGTCCCGGAAATCGACGCAGAAGTCCGTGCAGCCGCTCAGAGCCGTGACCCTCTGCCAGGTCAGACAGTCGCTGCTCCGGAACAGGTGGGTGTCGGTACACATCAGGTGTATCCCGTTTCCGTACGCATAGTCTTCGTAGGACGAGGCGTCGGCATCGAAAGTACAGGTTTGTTTTGTCCAGGTCTTGCCTTTGTCAGAGGATGTATACGCCTTGCCCTTTCCCGGTTCCATAAGTCCTGTGAATTTGCCGTCAGTAAATGTCGCGAAAGGCATTTCGGCAGGACCGAAAGCGAAATTCCACGATTTTGCATCAGTCGAGGTCCAGACGTATGTATTCCCGCACAGCAGAAAGGTCCCGTCGCCGTAGGCTGCACTTATCGGACTGCCTTTTTTGTATCCGGTAGTGCGTCTGTTCCAATCCTTGCCGTCCGTGGACATATAGTATCCCGGATCCTTGCCTGAGATACTCATTTTGGGAGCCGTGGCTATGAAAACACCGCCTCCGTACAGGAGTTTCTCTGCCTGACCAAACAGGTAGTCTTCAAGTTCCAGATCCCATTCACGTCCGTCCGCGGAAAACAGCATGGCATCCGCGATCTTGGAGACTTCACACAGACCGACATATCCTTTTTCTGTCCTGAGCACTTTCTTCCACTGCGGGTCATAGTCAGAATAGCGCAGCTGTTTCCTGATGAATTCATCTCTGTACTGATAACTGTACCATCCGTCATCCCCGAACAGGACGAAAGGGACTTCTGCATAGAGCTTGTCAGTGTCAATCTGCCAGGACGGAGAGCCCAACGCATCTCTGGACGGAACCAGTGTGACGGTATTCTCCGTATTCCTGATGACATTGAAGTCCGATGCGGCATCCTGGCCAAGGTAAAACCTGTAGGTCACCTCTCCCGCATAAATCTGCTCTCCGGCCAATGATCCCTTCACTTCGATATATGTACACAAGTGGGCATTCGAAAGTATATTGTCCGGGATTTTCTGCGAAGGGTCGGTATTCGACGGCAGGAGTACTCCCTGACAGTTTTCGGGAACATAGAATTCTATCTGTCCCGCAGAATTCAAGGTAATGATTTCGGAAGCCGTGGCTGCATCACCGTCACTTACGGAAACGACCCGCGACCGGGTGAAAGGCGTGACACTGGCGGCAGCCTGTTTTATGCGCACTGATGAGATGTCCAGATCCTGCGTTTCGGCGAAATCCACGCTGAAGCGTATTTTAGAGTACAGTCTTTCCAGCATTATGTCCACAGTGGCATCATCTTCCGATACGCTGAAATCCCCGGCCGCCGCCATCGGAAAGCCTCCTGACGGCTCGGACGGATTTACAGGCACGCGGACAGCCTCTATTTCGGCTTCCGTTTTCAGTCCGGTGGAGCGCGTCAGGTTGGCACTGGCATAGTACGTATATTCTTTTCCCGTATACAGCTCGGCAGACCCTTCACCGCCGTTCCCCAGATTCAGTTCTTCGACCAGCGAACCTTCACTGTATATGGAAACGAGCAGGTTTCTGACCGTATTGTCGGCAGCCTTTACTTCCGGATAACCTATGTATGGCTTGAATACTACGGAAACCTTTTTCCTGTCCGGACTGTCTGTCGCGGATTCGGGACTTTTCCATATCCCGGGTTCTGTCTTTACACAGCCGGTCACTGCCTGCAGGCCCACTGCAGCGGAAACGGCAAGCATCGCAATACCTTTTTCAGACTTTCTGAAAAACAGGCCAAAATTAATGAATCGCATATCTTTCCGACTTTGGTTGTTGCCGCAAAAATAGGCTGTCGGAACTCCCCGGACTGTAATAAAAAGAAAAAAAACCTGCGGAAAAAGAAAAAAATTATGGCAAAAATCTTATATTCACATCATGAAGCCGTTAAAAATCCGATATATATTTTAACGTGAGTTCGATGAAATTCGATTTATTGAAAACCATCGAACTACCACTGAGGAGCAGGACAAATGTCCTGCGACGAGCCCCCGGCGAGGTCGGGAGCGGTTTACGAGAATATCCTGTGGATATTCGAGAGCGAGCAGAAAATGGGGGTGACGCCCCTTGAAAAGGGGCTGTCGCCACAGCGACTGGGGTTTAAAACAATAGGATTTCAAAGAAATCCTTAACGACTGTTCGACGAATTCCTTAGTGCTGAACAACATAAATTCGTCGAACTGACGTTAGATTATGCCGCTGCTGACACTCGATGAAATAGAGAAGACAACGCCTCTTTTCAGAGGACGCATTGGAAATGCCGTATGCAGGTCATTGCTTAAGATACTTTCCGTAGAGAAAATAAACGAACTGTACGACAGGAACTGCGCCCAGCAGGGGCCCGATTTTGCCGGAGCGGTATTGCGCGATATCGGAGTGGAATACAAGGTATATGGCAGAGAGATTCCGGATACTTTGAACAGCGGACCTTTCATAACGGTCAGCAACCATCCATACGGAAGCATAGACGGAGTCATCCTCGCCGACCTTTTCGGACACTTGAGACCGGATTATAAAATTCTGGTAAACAGGATACTGGCGCGGATCGAAGCGCTCGGACCGAATTTCATCAACGTTACTCCTACCGGGAACGAGCGTACGGCTCCGACCAAAGACAGCATAGCAGGCATAAAGGAAGCGGTCAGACATGTCAGGGAGGGGCATCCGCTCGGGATTTTCCCTTCAGGCGCCGTTTCGGACCTGAGTCTAAGAGACAGATGCATCAGGGACAGGGAATGGCAGGAGCCGATTATCAGACTCATTATGAAACTGAAGGTCCCGATAGTACCCGTAAAGTTTGCCGACAGGAATTCCCTGTTTTATTATGGTCTCGGTCTCATCGACTGGAGAGTCAGGCTTCTGAGACTTCCGTCCGAGGTTTTCAACAAGAGAGGGAAGGAGGCACGGGTCATTATTGGGCCTGTGATTCCACCGGAACGGCAGGCAGAATTAGCAGATCCTCTGTCGTTCGGCAAGTTCCTGAGAGACAGCGTATATTCATTGCCGATATGAAAATCCCGGGCGAATTTTTAAAGACTGAATTCCGATTATTGACTTTTTATTGCTATTTTTATAGGAATAAATGAAATTTTTATGAGCAAGAGAGAGGAATCGGTGAGAATCCAGACTTCATTGCTGAACGGTGTGGAGAAAAAAGTGTTGGTCTGGCTGGCTGAACGCCAGCCTGCCTGGATGACATCTGACATTCTTACGGTAATAGGTACTTTGGGCGCCGTAGTCGTGGCCGCAGGCTTTATCCTGGCCGGGACTCAGAATATAAACTGGCTGTGGTTCAGTTCTTTGGGCTTTGTCATAAACTGGTACGGAGATTCTTTGGACGGAACTCTCGCGCGTGTAAGGAACAAACAACGCCCGGTCTACGGCTATTACCTCGACCATACGGTGGACGCGATAAACGAAGTCATAATGTTTCTTGGGGCAGGGCTTTCCGGTCTTGTCCATATCGAAATCGCCCTGCTGATACTGGTGGTTTACCTGATGCTGACCATAAATGTCAGCGTAAATGCGCATCTGAAAAAGGAATTCTGCCTTACATACGCGAAGATGGGACCTACCGAGTTCAGAATCATAATGATACTCATAAATACAGTACTCATTTACGCCGGACCGGTCCGCGAATTCTCGACGACGGTGGCTTTGGGAGGCAAGTCTGTCGTCATGAGCGCCTTGGACCTGGCAGCTTCGGTGATTCTGCTTGTCCTCATCCTGATTTATGTCGTGACAGTCATAAAGGATGCGCGGGATTACGATAAAATCGATCCTATGCCCTGATCAGTCTTTGATGAGCCAGGCGCTGAGCCGTTTTCTGTTGTAGGAAGCTCCGTCGATCTGCGATTTGGCGTATCCTGCCACGTTGTTCTGCAGGGCTACATACAGGAAGTCGTTGAATATCTCGATTTTGCCCACTGCATTTTTTCCTATGCCGCAGGCCCGCATTATGCCTATGATGTCGCGCGGGATGATTCTGTTCCTGTAGCCGAGGCTGATTTTAAGCCATGTATAGCCTTTTTCACATTTTCCGGGATTGCCGTCAGCCGGCTTCCTCACTTTGTCGTCCGGCGAGTCTGCTGTGCGGCCGTCATCTGAAGCCGCTTTCTTTCCGGCTGTTTTGCGTTCCGGTTTCTCAGGGATGTTTATGTCCTTGGCCTTGCGGTAATATTCGAAGAAGCGGTTGAATTCGTATGAAAGCATCTTCTTTACGAGTTCTTCCCGGGACATGCTTCCCCAAAGTTCTTCTATGGCCGGCATAAAAGAGTCTATCTCCCGGCCTACCTCGGCACCGTTGATTTCATTGATCAGATGGAACAGCTGCTTTTCGCAGATTTCCCGTGCTCCAGGTACCGGCAGTCTGGTGAACTGTTTTTTAATGGCGGCCTCGATTTTCCTGATCTTCCCCTTCTCCCTCTGGTTTATGATGGCTATAGAGACTCCTTTCTTGTCTGCACGCCCTGTACGGCCGCTTCTGTGGGTGTAAAGTTCTGTTTCCTGAGGCAGGTTGTAGTTTATCACGTGGGTAAGGTCGCTCACGTCGATTCCACGCGCAGCCACATCCGTAGCCACAAGGAAATGCAGGGCCTTCCGCTTGAACCTGTCCATGACATAATCCCGCTGGGCCTGCGACAGGTCCCCGTGGAGCGCATCCGCATCGTAACCGTCGCGCTGGAGGGCATCCGCTATTTTCTTCGTCTCTTCACGTGTCCGGCAGAAAACTATGGCGTATATGTCGGGATGGTAGTCGGCTATACGTTTCATTGCGGCATATCTGTCTTCCTCCAGCACCATATAATAGAAATGCTCCACATTGTCGGCACCGGCATTCCGCTCTCCGACGGTGACGATATCGGGATTTTTCATGTAGCTTTTCGCTATTCTTTCCACTTCCCTGGGCAGGGTGGCGGAAAACAGAAGCGTGCGTCTCGACTGCGGAGCCTGACTGAGAATGGCGTCAAGCTCATCCTTGAACCCCATGTCGAGCATTTCGTCAGCCTCGTCCATTATCAGGGTCGAAATACCGGAAATATCGGCCGCATCGCGTTTCAGCAGGTCGAGAAGCCTTCCCGGCGTCGCCACGATGATCTGCGCCCCCTTTTTCAGTTCCCTGATCTGTCCCAGAATCCCTGCTCCGCCATATACAGGCACAATCCTGATGCCTGAAATATACTTTGAATATGCCGTCAAATCCTCATGGATCTGACGGCACAATTCTCTCGTCGGACACAGGACCAGTACCTGTGTCCCCTTATCCCTGATATCCAGATATTCCAATGCCGGGAGCCCGAAAGCCGCTGTTTTTCCCGTGCCTGTCTGTGCCAGACAGACAATGTCGCCGTCTTCCATAAGCAACTGCGGGATTATGCGGGACTGGACAGGAGTGGGCTTCTCGAAGCCCAGCTCGGCCACTGCATTCAATATCTCATTCGAAAGTCCGAGTTCAAGAAAATCCGTAATCATATTATGCCTTGTGAATCAGGCGGCAAAGATATACAAATTTTCCGGTTGTTTAAATCAGACCGTGACTTCCGAGGAAAATAAGCATGGTATAGCCGATGGCCAGGCCCACTGCACCCATAATAATGCCGGTCTTGACCATGTCTTTCTGTTCTATCATACCGGTAGCATGAGCCAGCGCGTTCGGCGGAGTACTGATAGGCAGTATCATAGCCAGTGAAGAGCCCATAGCCACGCCGATAAGCAAGGTGGAAACTCCGCCCAGAGGCATCAGCACGTCTTTCATACTCATTCCCACGATGGCGAGAATCGGGACCAGGAGGGCAGCCGTAGCCGTATGCGAAATGAAGTTCGCCATGGTATAGCAGAGAAGCCCTGAACCGATAATCATGACTGCAGGCGGCCAGGTATCGAACGGAATGGAATTGATGATGCTCCGCGCAAGTCCCGTTTCCTGAAGGGCAACACCGAGTGCGAAGCCTCCGGCTACCATCCAGAGCACGCTCCAGTTGATTTCTTCAAGATCCCTTTTGGTGATGATGCCCGTGATGGGGAACACAGCCAGCGGAAGCATTGCCACGACATTCGAGTTCACTCCCGTGTATTTGTCTGTTATCCAGAGGAGAACCGTAACGGCGAAAGTGACATATACCACGACAGACCGCCAGTCTTTTCTGGCCTCTCCCTCGATTTTGAGTTCGATGTTCTTCTGTTTGAAAGGGAACATCTTCAGAAGCACAAGCCAGGCTATGAATATGATGAGCAACGTATACGGCATCATGAAACTCATCCATTCGCCGAACCCTATGTTAAGGTCGAGTCCGTTCGGGTCGTTCAGATATTTCAGCACTATGGCGTTGGGAGGAGTACCTATAGGTGTGGCCATACCTCCGACATTCGCCGCGATAGGAATCGAAAGGGCCAGGGCGATCTTGCCTTTGCCGTCGGCAGGCAGGGCTTTCAGTACGGGCGTAAGGAATGTCAGCATCATCGCCGCGGTGGCGGTGTTGCTCAGGAACATGGAAAAAATGCCGGTAACCAGGATGAAGCCGAGCAGCACATTACCGGATTTGGTCCCGAAAGGTTTCAGCATCACTTTCGCCAGGACTACGTCCAGACCGCATTTGGTGGCTGCAATCGCCAGGACAAAGCCTCCGATGAAAAGCATGATGATCGGATCCGCGAAAGAATGCAGGATGGAGGTATATTTTATAGGAGTGCCGTAGATTTCAGGATTAGCGGCATCCCTGAACAGCCAAAGCGAACTGTCGGAGGCTGCGAACAGCAGAAGTCCTACACTCAGCATCGATGTAGTCCAGGCAGGTACCGCCTCCAGTATCCACATCACGGTAGCGAACAGGAATATGGCTATCACTCTTTTCTGTACCACAGTCAGACCGTCCAGCCCGTATGCTTCTATCGGCAGGCACCATAATGTTATCAGCACGGCAAAACAGAATACGAGCTTAACGGCTCTCGCGACGGATTTGTTTTTAGTGTTCTTGTGGTTCTTCTTCCACTCGTGGTAGGCTTCGACGAGGTTGAAGCCCGGGAAAATCGTAAACATAATTATTGGTCCTTAATACAATTTTACAAAATCTTCAAATATAGTTCAATTTCTTCAAACGGAATATTTGTTTCGGAAAAATTTTCGCCGGATTTACAAAAACAAATCCCGAAAAGCGAACAGTCAAAATAGTTTTGGCTTGAAAAATGCAAAGAAGTATCTTTGCATACAAAATAAGAACAGACAATGGACAAACCTGTCATATATCAGCTTCTGCCCCGTCTCTGGGGCAATTCCTGCGAGTCTCCGGCGGAACGGGGCTCTTTGGAAGACAACGGAACCGGGAAATTCTCCGGCATCGACAGCCCATCGCTTGAGTATCTCAAATGGTTGGGCTGTACTCATATATGGTACACGGGAATCATACGACACGCGACCAAGACGGCATCCGGAGGCTGCCGGCCGTCTCATCCGCAGTTCGTAAAGGGAGAAGCCGGATCTCCATACGCCATATCGGACTATTTCGATGTCAATCCCTATCTGGCAGACGACCCTGATCGCAGGATGGAAGAGTTCGAGGCGCTGGTGGAACGGACCCACAGGGCAGGAATGAAAGTCCTGATAGATTTCGTGCCGAACCATGTTTCCCGTGATTACGGCGACTTCAGTACTGGAACTTCAAATCCTGTATTGGGAAGAGGAGATGATGTTTCCGTCCATTGGACCCAGAACAACGACTTTTTCTATTATCCTGGACAGTCTCTCGAATTGCCGGACAAGACAGCATTCACGGAAGAGTGCGACAGTCTGGCCGCAGGCGACTTCGACAGGAAATACACTCTTCTGCCTGCCTGGCTCGTGTCGCAGGCAAAAGACATATTCGAGCATGCTTCGCCGGAGGATTACAATGCTTTTCTGTCCAGGAACAGACAGTTGCTGTCTCCGTACAGGGAAAATCCCGCCAGGGCTACCGGAAATTCCTACACTCCTTCGCCGACAGTCAACGACTGGTATGAGACCATCAAGATAAACTACTGCGACAGCCACAGCCAGACCTGGGACAAGATGCTGTCCGTCATCGAATTCTGGACAGGAAAAGGTGTGGACGGCTTCCGGTGCGATATGGTGGAACTGGTTCCGTGGCAGTTCATGCAGTGGCTGATTGCATCCGTAAAGGCAGCGCATCCGGATATCATATTCATAGCGGAAGTCTACAAAAAAGAACTCTACAGGAAATATATACGCGAAGTCGGATTCGATTATCTGTATGACAAATCGGGGATGTACGATACGCTCAGAACTGTCGTGGAGGCCAATCTGAGCAGTTTCGGTATGCCTATCGAACTCTGGCAGTCAGCCCGGGGAATCACGAGGAACTGGCAGTCTCTCGGCGATCTCCAGCCATATATGCTCAATTTCCTGGAAAACCACGACGAGCAGCGGTTCGCGTCGGACTTTTTCGGCAAGGCGGCGAAAAACTCGATTGCACCGCTTACGGTGTCATTGTACCTGAACAGGGCCCCTTTCATGGTTTATATGGGAGAGGAAATGGGGGAGAGAGGTATGGACAGGGAAGGTTTCAGCGGGTGCGACGGCAGGACATCGATTTTCGACTGGTGGAGTCCGGCATCCCTAAGGGCATTGAAAAAAGTCATAGGAGAAAGACTCTATCTGACGGACAGCCCCTGGCCGGAAGAATTGGAGGGATACCGGCCGTTTTTCAGGGAATTTACCGATATGGTGAGGTTTGCGTCCGCAGATGACGCAGTACGGAAAGGCATGACATACGATTTGTGTTACTGCAACACGAATTCCGACGGGTTCGACATCGACAGGCATTTCGCATTTCTCAGAGACTGCGGGGATGAAACGCTTCTGTTCGTAGCGAACTTCTCTCTGCGGGAGGCCAGAATGAAAATCAGTATTCCTGCCCATGCTTTCGAATGGCTCGAACTGGCACCGACCGCTGCGGTCAATCCCGATACGCCTGTAGAAGTGACGGTCGCGCCGATGTCGGGGGTGAAAATAACCCTGAGTTGCGGAAAATAAATCTCAGTTTCTGCTCGGTCCTGACTCGGTTCCAGGGAATTTGTCAGATCATCCCGACTACCGGCCGATATTAGCAAGGCCGGTCCGCCACATAGCCCTGTAGAACACGAGCGTATGCCTGAGTGAAAATTTCATGCGTTTGGCCAGCATCAGATGATGTATGCCCAGATTTCCGATTTTACGGAGTATCCGGGGTTTTCCCGAAAAGTCCGGATACTGTCTGGAGTGTCCGAAATTTCCGTCACTCAGCACCTGCAGGAGCATTTTTTCAGACAGCGGTATCAATGCAGGGTCGTAGAACGGGGCTTCATCAGCCGGGAGGCCGAGGCTGTCTGTCAGGAGCCCCATAAACAACTGCCATTCCCTGAACAGCCTGAATTCGCGGAGTCTGTTCTCTAATTTGTTCCAGTCGATGTCCCCGTGATGCCTGTGCAGGAACAGGGCCAGGTCGCACAACTGCCTGAGGCCCAATCCTCCCTGCATAAAGTGTCTGAAACCGTGGGCAAAGATATAGAATGCATTGAACGTCACCGGAGGGACAGTTACGGAACCGTCCGATGGCGTCCCCTGCGTATCAGAAACCGGTGCGTCCGCGACAAGTCTGACCCGGCACCCGTCTTTCGACAGCTCCTCGTCCTCCCATTTCCTGAAAAGGCTGTCCGTCCCGGCATCCATAAAGCGGTAAGCCTCCCGGTGGAGTTCCAGGACCATATTCCTGAAGCGGAATCCTATATGTTTCTCCGTTTCAGGTTCCTCTTCCGAAATTTCAGGCCATTTCCTTATTTCTTCCGCAGCTTTCAGAAAATTCGCCCTGCCTACATACAGGTCGATATCTCCGCACTGTCTGTGTCCGGGATGTCGGTAAAGATGCGCAAGTCCCTGTCCTTTCAGAAGGACGGATCTTATCCCTGCAGAGCCGAGCCTTTCCGAAATAGTCACGGCAGCTTCGTCGAGCATTCCGTTCAGTTTCTCTATTTTGTCCACGTATGCTATGAGATTCATCAGGCTCCGGTTCCCGGGACGGAGATTTTCAGGCAGTTCTTCCAGTCCGTCATACAGCAGGGGCAGGACAGCCTGGGTCCTTGCCAGAGTCAAAATGCCTTTCCAGTCGGGAGCCGTATCACCGCCTGGCGGCGCATCCGTACCTTTTCCCCACAAACCGAGCCGGAGTATGGACAGGAACTGTCCCCGTGTATTTTCTTCGGCCGGAAGGCCTCTTTTTCGCTTCATAATCGGAACAATATAAGATGCGGTTTGAAAAATTTTTCCGTAGTAAATTCTGCATTGGGCGTATCAGGCCCGACAGAAGTTCAAAGATAAGAAAATTTATGAAAAATCCCCCCCCCACGGGTTTGCCGTTATAAATATAATTCGTATTTTTACACGATTATATCGCAAAACAGAACCAAGGCTCGCGATAATACAGATATGGTTATGCATTCAGTTCCGGTCAATCCGCCGCGAAGGTGGTTCCCGCTCAGGGTCACATATTCAAGAGAGCGGAAGGTGCGTGACATACTGGAAAGCGCCGGTCTGGAATGTTTCGTTCCCATGAAGCCGGACAGGGAAGACGGCAAGCCGGGGAAAATGGTCCCTGCGGTAAACAACCTTTGTTTCGCCAGGGCTTCAAGGGCCGTTTTAGACGAGACGTTGCTGGCGAAAGGTCTGAAAACATATACGGGGTATATATGGGACCGGGTCACCAGAGAACCTGTCGTGGTGCCGGACAAGGCCATGGAAGACTTTATCCGGGTGTGCGAAAGCAGATGCGAGGACATCGTGTATCTGGAGGATGTCTCATCCAGACTGAAGACAGGGCAGCTGGTGCGCGTGACGGCAGGACCTTTTGCCGGGATAGAGGGGAGAATCGTGAGAGTGAAACGTTCCCGCAGAGTAATGGTGGAACTGCCCGGACTGTTTGCGGTAGCGACGGGATATGTCAGGGGCGAGGACCTGGAAATAGTCCGGCCCGAATAAAAATATTATTATGCTTTACTCGAGTTTGCTGCTGGATAGCGCAGATATAGAGACCTATGACGGTGCGGCATATACGTTTGGCAGGCCCGGTCACGAAGACCGGGTGTCCCTGAGTCTTGTGCCTGAAAAGAAAAACCGGAAGGATGTGTGTCATTTAACCTTTTAACCTATGGATTGGGAGTCAATATTCGCCGTGTTGTTTTCGACATTCGCCATCTGCGTGATACTGATGGTGATAGCCATACCGGAAATCATAAAGATTGCCTTCGAAAAGCAGTTGTTCGACGTGCCGGACTACAGGAAAGTGCACACGGGCAGAATCCCCCGGTTGGGCGGAGTGGCGTTCCTGCCTGGGATAATGATAGCCGTGTTTCTGGCATTCAGCTGGATGGGGAACTATGGAGTGGAGGTGCGGGATACCGGAGTATTCCCGGAAATAATGCTCGGGGCCGCAGCCACGCTCTTCCTTTATATGGCCGGAGTCGCCGACGATCTCTTGGGCCTGTCATACAAGGTCAAGTTTCCGATTCAGATTCTTTCCGCCCTGCTACTGTGCTCGGCAGGACTGTGGATAGGAGATTTCTACGGACTACTGGGTATCCACCGCATTCCCGGCTGGATAGGAGTACCGTTTACGGTAGTCGTCATAGTCCTTATAATCAACGCCATAAACCTGATTGACGGGATAGACGGCCTCGCCTCGGGCCTCTGCATCATCGGCATTGCCGCATTTACCGTATTCTTTCTGCAAAACGGACTTATGGCATACGCAGTCATAGGCGTGGCTTCTCTCGGCGCCCTGCTTCCTTTCTATATTTACAACGTCTACGGGACATCCCGGAAACGGACCAAAATCTTCATGGGAGATGCCGGTTCGCTTACCATGGGTTATATAATAGCGGCGTTCACCATCAAGGCGGCTACACTGCAGGATGACATTCCTGCCAACGCCCCGGGGCAGCCCTACAGTTTCATATACGCCTTTTCCATCCTTTTAGTGCCGATTCTCGATGTGGTCCGCCTTTTCTGCCACAGGATTCTGCATGGCAGAAGCCCGTTCAGTCCGGACCGCTGCCATATCCACCATAAATTCATGGCAATTGGCCTGTCCATAGGCCAGGCCAGGCATACGATCATAGGCATATCACTGATATTGTTCTTTTTCAATATCATAATGTTCCGATATCTGAACATAAACATACTGGTGGCCGTAGACATAGTCCTGTGGACCCTGATGCACCTGTTTCTGAGCAGGAGAATCAGGACTCTGAAATCCAGGAACGCCGAATCCGCCAGGACATATCTCGAATAGACTATGAAAGGAATCGTACTGGCAGGAGGGTCGGGCACTCGTCTGTATCCCATAACGAAAGGCGTAAGCAAACAGTTGCTTCCGGTATTCGACAAGCCGATGATATATTATCCGATTTCGGTGCTTATGATGTCCGGAATCCGGGAAATCCTGATTATATCCACGCCCGCCGACTTGCCCGGTTTCAGACGGCTTCTCGGTGACGGGAGCGATTTCGGGGTGAAATTCGCATACGCCGAACAGCCGTCGCCCGACGGTCTGGCGCAGGCATTCATTATCGGCAGGGATTTTATAGGAGCTGACAGCGTATGCCTCGTTCTGGGGGACAACATCTTCCACGGAAGCGGATTCCATACGCTGCTGACGGAGGCAGTACACACGGCTGAAGAAGAGTCGAAGGCGACGGTCTTCGGATATTGGGTCAGCGACCCGCAAAGATACGGCGTCGCCGAATTCGACGAAGACGGGAACTGCCTTTCGATAGAGGAAAAACCTTCCGAGCCGAAATCGAACTATGCCGTGGTCGGGCTGTATTTTTATCCCAACAGGGTGGTGGAAATCGCCAGGGACATCAGACCTTCGGCAAGAGGGGAGCTGGAGATAACCTCGGTGAACCGGAAGTTCCTGGAAGACGGACAGCTGAAGGTCCGGACTCTGGAACGGGGCTTTGCATGGCTCGACACCGGAACGCACGATTCGCTGGCTGAGGCCAGCACATACGTGGAAGTGATAGAAAAACGCCAGGGGTTGAAAATCGCGTGTCTGGAGGAGATTGCATACAGGAAGGGATGGATATCGGCCGAAAAGCTCGCGGAAACGGCACAGCCGATGGCGGGGAACCAGTACGGACAGTATCTGCTCAAGATAGCCGGGCGGTAGAATCTGCAGGAACTTCAGGACATTGATTAATTCCGGATATACTGAGATGAACGTAATCAAGACCGATATAGAAGGCGTGGTCATCATCGAACCCCGGATTTTTTACGATGACAGGGGATATTTCTTCGAATCGTTCTCGCAGAAGGAATTCGAGGAAAAGGTCGGACGGATACGTTTCGTCCAGGACAACGAAAGCCGCTCCGTATACGGCGTCGTCCGCGGGCTTCATTTCCAAAAACCGCCGTACACCCAGGCAAAACTGGTCCGGGTCATCAGCGGCAGTGTGCTGGACGTAGCCGTGGATATCCGGAAAGGGTCGCCTACTTTCGGCAGATACGTATCAGCGGAACTGACCGGCGGGAACCACCGGCAGCTATTCATCCCGCGTGGTTTTGCGCATGGCTTCAGCGTCCTGAGCGAAGAAGCCGTATTCCAGTACAAGTGCGACAGTTTCTATGCACCGGCTTCCGAAGGCGCCATAGCCTGGGACGACCCCGACCTCGGCATCGACTGGAAAATCCCCGCCGACAGGATTCTCCTGTCCCCGAAAGACCTCCGTCATCCGCGCCTGAGGGACGTGGAAGGAATATTCGAATATAATTCAAAACAGAGATATGGAATTGGTCAACACTTTAATGCCCCAGGAAAGGTATCTGACCAGACCATAGAAAGTAACGATCCTTTAAATCGATCTGTTTTATGAAGAAGATTATGCTTGTTTTCGGGACGCGTCCGGAAGCCATAAAGATGGCGCCGCTGGTAAAAGAGTTCCAGAAGCATCCTGAAGAATTTGAAACGATAGTGTGTGTGACCGGGCAGCACCGCGAGATGCTGGATCAGGTCCTGAAAATATTTGATATCAGGCCGGATTATGACTTGAACATTATGAAGCAGGGACAGGATCTTTATGACGTGACTGCCAGGGTGCTGACCGGAATGCGGGATATATTCAAGGTCTGCAGACCGGATGTCGTACTTGTGCACGGGGACACGACAACATCAACTGCGGCTGCTCTGGCTGCATTCTACCAGCAGATTCCCGTAGGTCATGTGGAAGCCGGGCTGAGAACACATAATATTTACAGTCCGTGGCCTGAAGAAATGAACCGGCAGATTACGGGAAGGATTGCCGAATACGACTTCGCCCCGACTCCGCTCAGCCGCGAAAATCTTCTGAGAGAGAATGTTTCGGAAGAGAAGATTACAGTCACAGGAAACACTGTGATTGATGCCCTGTATTGGGTAGTGGACAAGATCAAGTCCGACAATGCCCTGAATTCGGAGCTTGAAGAGGTTCTGAAGAATGCCGGCTACGATGTGAACAGGCTTGCCGAGGGCAGGAAACTGGTGCTCATAACAGGTCACCGCCGGGAGAATTTCGGAGACGGCTTCATAAATATGTGTACAGCCATCAAGGATCTGACCGTAAAATATCCGGAGGTGGATTTCGTGTACCCGATGCATCTGAACCCGAATGTACGCAAGCCGATACATGCAGTGTTCGGGGAAGATTTGAGCCATTTCGACAACATGTTTTTCATCGAACCGCTCGAATACCTGAGTTTCGTATATCTGATGGAAAAATCCACGATAGTTCTGACCGACAGCGGAGGAATCCAGGAAGAAGCCCCCGGACTCGGCAAACCGGTGCTGGTGATGCGCGACACGACGGAGCGGCCGGAAGCCCTCGATGCCGGTACGGTCAAACTCGTCGGCACCGATTACGGCAAGATCCTCGATTCGGTGTCCGAACTCCTTGACGACCCTGTCGCCTACGAAAAAATGAGCAAGGCCGTGAATCCTTACGGCGACGGCAAGGCCTGCGGACGGATAGTGGAGCGGCTGATGTGACCTTTCTTCTGAAACGTTAAATTGCCTGAACACCAAAATAGAGCCTGGATATGGAAAAGAAATACCCGATAGGGATACAAGATTTTGAAAAATTGCGCCGTGATGGTTATTTTTATCTTGATAAGACATCGCTGCTGTATAAATTGGTCGCCACCGGACAGTATTATTTCCTGAGCCGGCCGCGCCGGTTCGGGAAGAGTCTTTTAATAAGCACGTTGGAAGCATATTTCAAAGGCAAAAAAGAATTGTTCGACGGCTTGGCGGTCTGCAAAAAGGAACAAGAGTGGAAATGCTACCCGGTTCTGCATCTCGATTTGAACACAAAGAATTATGAAGACAAAAGCTCCTTAGGGACACTCCTTGACGAAAACCTGCAGCGATGGGAATCGGAATATGGAAGAGACGAATCGGAGGTCGGGATGGAGAGGCGGTTTGCCGGAGTGATTAGAAGGGCACATTTAAAGACAGGACTCCGCGCGGTGATACTTGTGGACGAGTATGACAAGCCGCTGTTGCAGACGATAGGCAAAGAATCCTTGCAGGAGGAGTATCGGAACATTCTGAAGGCGTTTTATGGCGCGTTGAAGTCCGAGGACGGACATATTCGTTTTGCTCTGCTTTCAGGAGTGACGAAATTCGGAAAGATCAGTGTGTTCAGTGATCTGAACAACCTGCAGGACATCTCAATGGACGAACGGTATGCCGACATCTGCGGTATTAGCGAAGATGAGCTTGCTGAAAATTTCGGTGATGATATTCAGGCTCTGGCTAAAGCTAACGGGCAGAATATCGAAGAAGCCTCCAAGGCTCTGAAAGAGCAGTATGACGGCTATCATTTCAATCCATGGACACCGTACGGGATATACAATCCGTTCAGTCTGCTGAATACTTTTGCGAAAAAACGTTACGGCAATTACTGGTTCGAGACAGGAACGCCGACATATTTGGTGAAGTTGCTCAAAGCCAGTAATTTCGTACTTCCTGAAATTGAGCATGTTGAGACGGATTCTGATACGATAGACAGCATATTCACAGATAATAACCCTTTGCCCGTCATTTATCAGAGCGGTTATCTGACAATCAAAGGCTATGATCAGGAGTTCGGGCTTTTTTCGTTGGGATTTCCCAATAAGGAAGTTGAAGAAGGATTCATGAAATTCCTGATGCCGTACTATACTGACATAGACAAGTCAAAATCCGCTTTCGAGATAAAAAACTTCGTAGCGGACATAAAGTCAGGCAATATTGCCGGTTTTATGGAGCGACTGAAAAGTTTTCTTGCAGGATGCAATTATGAACTGTCTTTGGACATCGAACGTCATTATCAGAATGTTCTTTATATAGTATTCAAACTTGCCGGGTTTTACACGCAGGTCGAATACAGGACATCACAGGGACGGATAGATCTGGTGCTGCAGACCAAGGACTACGTCTATATTATGGAATTCAAGCTCGATGGCTCTGCTGAAGATGCTCTGAAGCAGATAGAGGAAAAACAGTACGCACTCCCGTTTGCATCGGACAGCCGGAAAGTCTATAAAATCGGAGTGAACTTCAGCAGCCGGACGCGGAATATTGACAGGTGGGTAGTGGAATGAATGTTGGTTGCAATAACTAAGGATGATATTGATTTTCTATACCGTGCCGCTTGTACCGGACAATCCGAATGACAGGAATCAGGGATATGCAAGAATGAAAACAATACAGGATAAGTAAATATTGATATAATGGAACGAATAAAAAAAATAATCGCAATCCTTAGCATCATCAGACTATGGCCACATACTGTATTCTTTTATTTTTACCCTGAGAAAAAGTTAAAAGAAGATTTCTTGGCTTGGAAAGCATGGAAAAGTGTGACATACGGAAGATTAGTGAGTTTCTTGTGGTTGATGACATACTTTAAGGAATACAGGAACGTATTTTATTTGAGAATAGGATTGTGGAAGAATATGATAGGCTGGCTTTGTCCCAAGTTATCGTCATTATACATTAACACTCCGTCAAGATGCGTGGGGGGGGGGGATTAAAAATCCAGCATGGTTTTTCTACCATAATCACTGCCGAAAAAATCGGTCGGAACGCACATATTTTCCAGCAGGTTACTATCGGTTACAATGGAAATAAGAGACCTGTCTTATGTGATAATGTGACGGTGTGTGCTGGGGCAAAAATTATCGGGGGAGTCATTGTCGGAAATAATGTGACAGTTGGAGCCAATGGTGTTGTAGTAAAAGATATACCGGATGATGTTACTGTCGGAGGAGTTCCTGTTCGTATATTGTCAAAAAAATCTTAACATTAATTCAATGAAGTCTATTAGTTTGAGTAGAATAATTTATCGGACTAACGATAACAAAGGATAAATTATTGCATATTGAGATAGTACAAATGAAAAGCAATATGAAAATATTTGATTTGAACAGTTTTATTTCAAAGTACGTTACAAAACGTGAACAAAGTTTGTTTTTGACTGATATTGAAAACAATAGAAATAAATTATCGAAAGAAATTGAAGGTTCCAGGGTCTGTGTAATCGGGGGAGCCGGCTCCATTGGCTCGTCCTTTATTAAAGCATTATTACCGTTCAAGCCGTCAAGTTTATTGGTAATAGATATCAATGAAAACGGACTTGTAGAACTTACACGTGATTTACGCTCATCATATAATATGTATATTCCTGATGACTACAGAACATATACATTGAATTTCTCTGATCCTATATTTGAGCATATATTCCGAATGGAAAAAGGTTTTGACATAGTTGCAAATTTTTCAGCGCATAAGCATGTGAGGAGTGAGCGGGATAAGTATAGTGTCCAAGCATTAATTGAAAATAATGATATTAAGGCGAAACATTTGTTGGACATGATTTCAGAATATCCGCCAAAGCATTTCTTCTGTGTCTCAACAGATAAAGCGGCCAATCCTGTCAATATCATGGGAGCCAGCAAGCATATTATGGAAGAAATGATAATGGCATACACCTCTAAATTTAAGGTAACGACAGCCCGTTTTGCCAATGTTGCTTTCTCAAACGGTTCCTTGCCTCTAGGGTGGATGGAACGGATGATGAAAAAGCAGCCTCTTACAGCACCTAATGATGTAAGACGCTATTTTGTCTCCCCTGAAGAAAGCGGCCAAATCTGCCTGTTAGCTTGTATATTAGGAAATAACGGAGATATATTTTTCCCGAAACTATCGGAAAACCAAATGCTTAAATTCAGTACAATCTGCGACGATTTTATCAAGGCTTTAGGATATACTAAAAAAGAATTTTCAAATGATATGGATGCCAAACAATTTGCATCGAATATGTCAGTTGATTGTACCGAATATCCTGTGGTGTATTTTAAAAGTGATACAACGGGCGAAAAATCATTTGAAGAATTTTATGTTCCGGGGGAAAGATTAAATATGCACAGGTTTCAAAAACTTGGCGTGATAGAAGACGTTAAGAAGAGACCTATAGAAGAGATTGAAACTTTTTTCAATGATTTAGAAGGGATTTTCACAAATCCTGATTTTACCAAAAATGATGTTGTTTCATTGATAAAGAAATTTATTCCCAATTTTGAACATGATGAAAAAGGGAAAAATCTGGACCAGAAAATGTAATTATTTAAAATCTTATAACTATGGCTTACAAAATACCGCTCTTCAATCTGAATTTTGATGAAAAAGAGGCAAATGCTGCTGCTGAAACCATAAAAAGCGGATGGATATCTACCGGCCCTAAATGTGCAGAACTGGAAGAAATGTTTATCAGAATGTTTAATGTCAAATATGCAGTAAGCGTCTCAAATTGTACCGATTCGTTGCATTTATGTTGTTTGGTATGTGGCATAGGACCAGGAGATGAGGTGATTTGCCCGTCATTGACATTTGCTGCTTCTGCTAACTGTATCAGATATGTAGGAGCAACTCCGGTTTTTGCAGATATTGTCGGACCTGAACACATCAATATAGATCCTCTTGACATTGAAAGGAAAATTACTCCAAAAACAAAGGCAATCGTTGTCGTTCATATGGCCGGATTCCCGGCAAAAATGGACGCAATAATGGCAATAGCTAAAAAATACAATCTTAAGGTAATTGAAGACGCTTGTCATGGTCCGCTTTCAGAATATAAAGGAAAGAAATTGGGTACGATAGGTGATTGTGCAGCTTTCAGTTTCTTCTCAAACAAAAACATTAGTACAGGAGAAGGCGGTATGTTCATTACCAATAATCAGCAGTTGGCGGACAGGGCGCGTTTATTACGTTCACATGGTATGACTACGATGTCATACCAAAGAGCCAGCGGACATGCGACATCATATGATATTGTAGAGCTCGGATATAATTTCCGTCTGGATGATATACGTGCATCGATTGCGATTGAACAATTAAACAAGCTACCGGGAGATTTGGAAAAAAGAGCACAAGTCAGGAAAAAATACATTGAATTATTATCCGAAGTAGCTAATGTAACTGTTCCTTTTGCAGATAATAATGAATTTGTTTCTAATTACATAATGCCTATAGTAGTTACGAAGTCAGATATAAAGCGGGACGATATTCGTAATAAAATTCATGAAGCAGGTATCCAGACCAGTGTACATTATCCGCCAATCCACAGATTCTCAATATATAAGAATTATGGAGCCGTTTTACCTGTCACAGATTATGTCTCCGATCACGAGATTACGCTGCCTATGTATGCTAAATTAAGCAATGAGGATATAGAATTTATTGTCAACGTAGTAGATAAAGCTGTTAATGAATACACTGCTGTCCGGAGAAATTTTACCATAAAGTAGGTTGCTCGACAGAAC
>CALVBH010000051.1 GCA_944325765.1 uncultured Bacteroidales bacterium | reverse complement strand
TCAGGAGTAAAGTCATCGCTGGTGAATGTACCGGCCTTTATGTCATCGATAATCGCCTTTTCTTCAGGTATGTCTTCGCACAACGTCCTGAACTTGATGATAGGCGTAGCGAAACCGCTGTAGCCTGTAAGCCTGTTATTGTTGTTCGCAGGGCCGTAGAAGTAGCATCCCGAACCGAGATACATGAAGAATGTGTACGGTTTCACGGAATAGTAGTCTTCTTCAGTGACGGACGGTGAGACAGTGTTCTTGGCCGAGCAGGAGCCTCCAGGGTTCGCTGCAGCCACTGGATCCACATCCGTCGCGAACTGGGATACGGAATAGATTTCACCTGTCTCTAAGCACAGGATATGGTTCAGTTCCTCGACTGAGTTGTTCGAATTGAGGGTCACGCCTTTCCAGATATAGAATTTCGGCACGAAGAAGCTGAAGTTTTCCCGGATGGTATGGACTTCGGAGCCGCCGTATGAAATGAATACCAGGTCTCCGGAATTATCCCCGTCCGGGAAGGACTTGTCATCGTTCACCTTGAATTTCAGCTCAGTGCCGGCACTGTTGACGGAAGTCACAGGCATCTGCACCCCTCCTAACGTAATAGTCTCCACGAAATTCAAGAACTGTCCGGTAACGGTTATTTCATCTCCCGTAACTATGTCTTCTTCTTTTGACAGAGATGCCACCTCAGGGAGCTGCCGTCTCACGCTGACATCAGATGCTGACTTGGCACTCACATATTCGGTACCGTTGTAGTACCAGAATCCCACATCGGTAACCGTCGTAAGATCCGGTACCATAAAGACGAGTTCTTTCCTGCTTGAAGACATGATTTCCGCCTCACTGTCCCCGAATGTTATTCTTGAAATGGCATTCAGGTTTTCTCCGGTGATTACCGAAATGGTGGAAGCATAATAGAATTCCGGGATATCCTCGTTCACCTCGGGTACCGGATATGTGAAAGTGAAGGCTTCCGCACTTTCCGCAGTACCTTCAGGCCCTTCCAGCGTAATTTTTCCTGACGAAGCGTTGGTGGTAGTCTTCAGGACTATGGTTTTGTTCGAAATACAGTATTTAATCTCGATTTCCTGACCGTTTATCGTGGCGGAAGTGATGTTTCCCAGACCGTCACCTTCGACTGTTATCTGCGTACCGACAGGTCCCTCCAGCGGAGAAAAGCCGCTGATGGACGGAGCCGGTGCGTGGTATTCAGATATGTTCAGTTTCTCGTTGCACGAGACAACGGCTGAAACCGACATAAGCAATATAAATATTCTTTTCATATCGTATTCTGATTAGTAACCGTAATTCTGTGTCAGTTCAGGATTTATATTCATCACATTCAACGGGATAGGCAGAATGGTCTGCCATTCCACGATGGTTGGTATCGGGGCGTTCTTGATCTGGGAGTAGATGAACTCCGAATTGTAATGATCCGTCATTTCCTGCACTGCGACTCCCCATCTGAGCAGGTCGAACCAGCGCTGGTTCTCGAACGCAAGTTCCAGCCGTCTTTCCCGTCTTATCGCCTGTCTGAAAGAGTAGGTATCCGCCGTTTCTGTTTCCGCCAGATTTTCCAGCCCTGCCCTGTTCCTGATCATATTCACATATCCGATGGATTTCTGATCCGGGCCTGAATACTCGTTCATAAGTTCAGCATACAAAAGGAGCACATCGGCCACCCTGATGACAGGCCAGTCATTCTCCGCATCGAATCTGGTCACTACAGGAGAAAAGTATTTCTTCACATACCGGCACTGGGAGTTTTCGTCATCCTCGACCCACACGCCGGACTGCTCGTTATAATACCGCTCTGCAAGTGTGACATCCTTCCTCAGATCTCCCGGATTTTCATTGAAAGCATCGATAATGCTTGTGGACGGATAGTTGAAAGAATTTCCGGAACCGTTGATGACATTGGAACCGCTGCCTGACGGAGCGAACTCATTGGCAAACGGAGAGCCTATGCCGAGGTTTCCTGCCTTGTATCTGACAGCGAAGATGATTTCCTCATTCATCTCGTTGTTTATATCGAAAATGTCCGCAAACGGAACCAGGTCAGAGGATGACTGCGGATTTCCTACAGCTACGATGACATCTTCCAGCAACGGCTTAGCCTTCATATAATTCTCCGAACCTGCCTCGTAATATGTCATATACACTTTAGCCAGCAAGGCTTTGACGGCAGACATCGAGACGCGGCCGAGTTCCTCTCCTGTTCGGACATCAGGCAAGGCACCGAGAGTGATGATTTCATTCAGTTCCGATATCAGGAAATCGTAGATTTTGTCCGGTGTGGTTCTGTCCATATTCTTCGCCTCTTCAGGAGAAAGCGGGGAAGTCACCAGGAACACGCCTCCGTAAAGCCTGACCAGGTTAAAATAGTGGTAGGCACGGATAAACATAGCCTCGGACATATATTCGTCACCGATACTTGCATCCTTCACGTTGGCATGGTCACGGATGACGATGTTGCATCTTTCGATATTGTGATAACAGCCGGACCAGTATTCGTCCACTATATAGTTTATCGGCTGGATAGTCGCGATGTCCAGCTGCCTGATGACATCGAAAATCGAAGTGGTGGAAGTACGTGCGTATATCCTCGCATTGTCGGATCTCAGTTCGGTCACCGCCCATTCACGGTACAATGCCCCCTGCATACCGTTGTAGCACCCTATCAATGATGCGTAGAGTTCCTCCTCGTTCCTGTTGAAATCGTCCGATGATATGTTCGAGACGTGCTTCAACTCCAGAAAGTCCGAGCAGGACATCGCCAGGCAGATGCCCAGAACACCCAGAATATATTTTATAGTCTTGATCATAATTTTAGAATTTAATGTCGATTCCTGCCGTAAAAGTCATAATCATCGGGAATCCTCCCCTCTGATAACCGCTTATGAGGCTGTCGTTATACGGACTCGATGTGTTCCTGTATTCCGGATTTATTCCCCTGTAGCTCTTCGGCCAGGCGAAGAAAAGGTTGTTTCCTGTCACATAGATGCGAAGTCCCGAAAGGTGCAGCTTCCTGACGGCACGTTCCGGAAGATTATAGCCTATGGTGACGTTTCTGAGAGCGAAATAGGAAGCATCCTCCACATCGTAGTCCGTATTGATCCACGGAACGCCGAGTGTTATAGGTGTCTTACCGTCGCCCTGGTGTTCCTCGCTGACCCAGCGGTGTCTGATATTGAATTTCTCGTTTCTGATCTGCATATCCTTGTATGTGGCATCGGCATTGATGACTTCACCGCCCTTTACGCCCTGGACCAGGAAAGAAAAATCGAAATCGTAAATCCTGAAAGTGTTCGTCATACCGTAGTTGAAGTCAGGATACGGGTCTCCTATGACTGTCATATCTTCGTCATTCAGGACACCGTCCTTCTTCACGTCCACCACTTTCAGGCCGCCCACGCGGTCAATGCCGGTAGAGAATTTCGGACCGGCATCCAGTTCCGCCTGGGTATTCCATATACCGTCAGTCTTGTAGCCGTAGAACTGGATTACCGGCTGACCCACAATGTTTATGTAGCGTTCTTTCGAATATCCTTCCTTTATCATCTGCGCTTCGCCGCCTAAGTCGAGAAGTCTGTTCCTGTTCAGAGAGAAGTTTATGGACGTGTTCCATGAGAAATTCTTATGGACGATATTGTGGGAGTCAAGCGTCAGCTCCAGACCGAGATTCCTCACTGCACCCTGGTTCGTCCAGTATTCGGTATGTCCCGAAATGGAAGATACCGTCCTGAGGAAAAGCATATCCTTGGTTATGGAATAGTAATAGTCGGCGACGAAATTCAGCCTGTTGTCGAAAAGGCTGAAATCCACACCGAAATTCCATTCCTGGATTTTCGCCCAACCGAGATCCGGGTTTCCTATAAGATCACTGATATTCGCCAGACCGGACTGGGACTCTCCCGTTCCGGAACCAAGCGGATACAGGGAGGTGGAGAGCAAGTTCGATGTAGCCGTGGATGTCAGACTGTTGTCACCGGTCATACCGAAACTGGCCCTGAGCTTGAGCTCTGAAATCCAACCGGCATTCCTCATGAAATTCTCCTTGTTCAGTCTCCATCCCACTGATACTGACGGGAAATAGCCCCATTTGGTATTGGCACCGAAATAAGAATCACCATCGGCCCGCATTGCCAGTGACACGAGATATTTGTCATCATACGCGTAATTTATCCTGCCTAAGAATGAAAGGAGGTTATGCGACGGAGTGATTTCCGTGGATGTAAGTTTGGTCCCGTCATCATCCATAATCTTGAACTCGGTCGCGGCACTCAATGTCTTGATGAAGTCTGTCGGGAAGCCGGTACCGGCGAGTTTCACGATTTCACTGCGTTCCGTCTCAGCCGACATACCGACCATCACATTCAAGTCATGCCTGCCGAACTCTTTCATGTATGTCAACGTATTGTCTGTCGTCAGTTTTGTAGCCAATGTGCTTTGGAAAGAACCCTCGCTCGGAGTACCGGCCGATGAGGCATCCTTGCACTTGTAGATGTTACGTGTGGAATATTTGGCCATGACACTGTTAGCAGTCCTGAATACCAGGTCTTTCATGATTCTGATATTCACGTATGCATTGGCTGTCACCTGGTACTGTTTGCTGGTGTTGAAAGACCGCTCCATAACCGATGTCGGGTTATGTGTAGTGGAATTGTACGGATTTGCCGAAACGAGCGTCGGTTCTCCGGTAAGAGGATCCGGATCCCCGACAGGATATATGGCCGTACCTGTATTGAAATCGGAAGGCTGCGCATAATCCCCGACCGGTTTCCCGGTCAATGCCGATGTGAATTCGTTGTGCCGCACAGGAATCCACTGGGGATAACGCATGAAGTTGGTGAAATTGTTGGCAGGTTTTTCGGATTCGCCGTAGACGGCCGCAATGCTGGCACCGACCGACACTACCCTGCCGAGATCGGCATCCAGTCTGGAGCGGATATTGAACTTGTTGTTGTAGTTCTGTTTCAGGAGGCCGTCGTCGAGATTCATGCCGGCAGACAGGGTGTATCTGACCCCTTTCTTTCCGCCGGATACACTGAGATTCGCCTTGGTGGACCAAGCGATGTCCTTCAGGCCTTCGCGCTGCCAGTCGGTAGCGCCTATCTGTCCCTCCAGCCAGGCTGCGGCAAGGTCATTTACGGAGACCTCGGCCCCGCCGAGGGATTCCTCCCGTTTGAGAACGTTCACATAATCCGTATATGACATCATCGGGTGGAGCTTGTACGGAGCCTTGACACCTGTATAGACATTCACGGAATATCTCGGCTTCATCTCCGACCCTTCCCTGGTCGTAATGATGATGACACCGTTGGCTGCACGTGAACCGTAGATAGCAGCGGAAGATGCGTCTTTAAGTATTTCTATGGATTCTATATCCGACGGATCCACCATCTGGAGACCGTCCTCCATCACGAAGTTGTCGACTACTATCAGAGGGCTGGCATCGGAATTCATAGCCCCGCTTCCTCTGACCCTGATCTGAGGTGCGACACCGACCTCGGAAGTGATGTTCTGGATGGATACGCCTGCAAGTCTTCCTTGCAATGCCGTACCCAGATCCGAAGTCGGGACATCCAGCACCGTTGACGGGTCGAATTTGGTGATGGCACCTGTAAGATGTGATTTTTTCTGGACACCGAAACCGACGACCACGAGTTCGTCGAGTTCCATGGCTGATTTTTCGAAAACGACATTGATTATGTCGGAAGTCCCTACCGTCCTTTCTATGGACTCATACCCTATGAAGGAGTATACCAGGACAATATCTTCTCCCCCCCCCCGGAAGGGTAATTCTGTATTTTCCGTCGACATCGGCTGTCGTGCCCTGATCCGTACCTTTGATCATAATGCCGGCACCGGGCAGGGGACCGGACAAATCAGAGATCTGTCCGGTGATTACCCGTGCCTGAGCTCCTGCTGTCAGACTCAGAAAGAGGAAGAGTCCTGACAGTAAAATGAATTTACCTCGGTTCTTTTTCATGTGTTGTCAGTGTTATAATTTAGTGTGGTTATAAAATCTTTATCTGCCATATACCGGTGGCAACGTTACTCCGCTGTTCGTTCCGGGAGCAGAGGGGTTTTCGGGTCGGAGGTCGGGACGAAATGCCAG
>CALVBH010000050.1 GCA_944325765.1 uncultured Bacteroidales bacterium | reverse complement strand
TGCAGGGCAAAATTAGCAAAATTCTGGAATTTTTACTTAACTTTGCCCCGAAAATAAATGTGGAGAGATTTGGCTGCTTGCAACCACACAAAAAAATGCTAAAAAACTTTTTCATAAGGTTAGGATTTTAATGATTGCTCCGCATACATTACGGTATGCGGAGTTTTTTATTTATATGATATGAACAACAATTATCTTTTCACTTCCGAATCGGTGTCTGAAGGACACCCGGACAAGGTGTCGGATCAGATTTCCGATGCCATCCTTGATGAATTCCTCCGCCAGGATCCAGAGGCGAAGGTGGCGTGCGAGACATTCTGCAGCACCGGTCTCGTGGTTGTAGGAGGAGAGGTGCGTTCCGAAGATGCATACGTCGACATTCAGGCGACTGTAAGACGAGTCATCGACCGCATAGGCTACAACAAGGCAGAATATATGTTCGACAGCAATTCCTGCGGTGTGCTTTCCGCCCTGCACGAACAGAGCGCCGACATCAACCGTGGAGTGGTCAGGTCAGACCCTGATGAGCAGGGAGCCGGAGACCAGGGGATGATGTTCGGCTATGCCTGCAGAGACACAGCTGATTATATGCCGCTTCCGCTGGCTCTTTCCCACCTTGCCCTGAGAGTCCTTGCGCGCATCCGGAAAGAGCAGCCGGAACTGATGCCATATCTCAGACCGGACTCCAAGTCACAGTTCACCATTGAATACGATGGCACCACCCACAGGCCTGTCCGCATCCATACTATAGTCATCTCCACCCAGCACGACAACTTCGTGGTGCCTGAACTGGGCAGAATGAGCTATGAAGATGCCGTAGAGCAGTACGGACAGGACAGGGTAGACAAGGCAATGCAGGACAGGATAAGGAAAGACATCCAGGAAATCCTGATCCCGGCAATGATAGAGGAGCTCGCCCCGCAGACTGCCACCCTTTTCAAGGGAGACTATATACTCCACGTGAACCCTACAGGGAAATTCGTCATCGGAGGACCTCACGGGGACACGGGACTGACAGGGCGCAAGATAATCGTGGACACCTATGGAGGCAAGGGAGCGCACGGAGGCGGTGCCTTCTCAGGCAAGGATCCGTCCAAGGTCGACAGGTCGGCGGCCTACGCAGCAAGGTACATAGCGAAGAACCTTGTCGCGGCAGGAGTGGCGGATGAACTGCTCGTGCAGGTTGCATACGCTATCGGAGTGGCAAGACCGGTGAGCATCTACGCAGACTCTTACGGGACCGCGAAGAAAGACCGGTCAGGACATCAGATTACAGATGAAGAAATTGCGGCACGGATCGGAGAGCTGTTCGATCTGCGTCCGGCAAAGATAATAGAGAAGTTCCATCTGAAGAACCCTATCTACGAACCTACAGCCGCATACGGACACGTCGGACGGCGTCCGTACCAGGATGTCGTCGAGGTCGTCCGGAACGGGAAAAGACGTCAGGAAGTAGCCCTTTTCTTCGGCTGGGAACTTCTTGACTCAGTGGATGCAGTGGAGAAGGCTTTCAACCTGTAACCCGGCCTCCCTATACCGTCAGTTTTCATCAGGGGCGTAAAGGTACTGCTGCAGCGGAGAAGGATATTCGCAGTAATCCTCCGGAGAGAAGAACCTGTCAAGTTCGATACGGGCATTCTCTACTGAATCGGATGTATGGACTATGTTCTCCTGCGAGCTCATACCGTAGTCGCCTCTGATTGTTCCCGGGGCAGCCTTGCGGGCATTGGTGGCTCCAGCCATCTCCCTGACCGTCCTGACCGCATCGAATCCTTCCCAGCAGCAGAGAATCACCGGAGCTGCCATCATCCCGGCCTTCAGCCACGGGAAGAATGGCCTGTCCTTGAGATGGGCATAATGTACATCCAGAATCTCTGGGGTGAGCTGCCGCATCTTCATTGCGACAAGCTTGAGCCCGCGTTTCTCGAACCGTGAAATGACTTCCCCGACAAGTCCCCTCTGCAAGGCGCCGGGCTTGATGATAACCAGTGTTCTTTCCATTGTATATCAGTTTCAGTGAATATCAGCATTGTTCCGGAAGCCTCTCGTAAATGACTTAGCCAGGATCCCGATAATAACGCAGCAGTTTGCAATTATGACACACCGAGGTGAGCAGGGCGAAGCAGGTCAAGAACAACCTTGACAGGATTGAAAGTCTCCAAAGGAACCTCCACGAAGAGCGTATTCCAGTCGCTCATCGAACCGTTCCACAGCCCCGGCAGTTCCAGAGCCTTCAGTTCCCTGCCCTGATAACTCTTGGAACTGATGAAGCCGGCCTCGTCATCCACATATTTGAGCAGGTCGAAGCTCTCTCCTTTGTAGTCATGGAGACAGCAGACGATATCCACCGGGTTGAAATGGGTGGCGGCAGCCAGAGCAGCCGAAGCCGCCATATCGTCCTTGTTGATCTGGGCGCCTTCCAGAATCTGCAGCGAAGTGGAGCCGTCTTTGCCGGCAATGATGAAAGGTCCTCCGCCAGGTTCGCCCTGATTTCTGACCATACCGCAGACCCTGACAGGACGGTTCAATTTCTCCCTGAGTTTCATAACCCGCGTCTTGCAGTCCGGAGCCTCCGGCATCTGGATGCAGAGTTCATCGTACAGGAAGTTTTCTATGTCGTTGCACAGGTTCTGCACCTCCGGGCTCATGTATCTGTCGTCGTATCTCTGCGTCAGACTCGGGACGAAAGGAGGAAGAGCCTGTACCATTCCATCTCCTGTCACGGCGTCCAGCTCCCTCAGGTAACCGAAAATCTTGTCCCTGAGTTCCACGGCCTTGCCGAGAAGGACTTTCTTGTACTTGGCGGTAACGGGGAGATACTTTTCAGTGGCCACATTGTCGATATTCTTTATCGAAACGAGTTCCTCTGAAAGACTGTTCAGGTTATAGATCAGGGCCCCGTGACCTGCCGGACGGAACAGGAGGCTGCCCTCAGCGGTACGGAACGGCCTGTTTTCAGTATCCACGGCGATGGTATCGGTAGCCTTGTCCTGATACGTGAAAGTGATGTTGTACTTCACGCCGTACCTCTTTTCGTACTCGTCCTTTACGGCAGAAAGCGCATCTTCGAACAACTGCCGGTGTTCCGGAGAAATGGTCACGACTATGTTGGCGGAACCGTCCGGATTCCGCATATAATTCTGGGCTTCAACCAGATGCTCGGCAAATGCCGTGCGGACTTCTCCGTCAGGGTACCTGTGGAACTTCAGCACACCCTTCGGTTTGGCTCCGTAATTCAAACCTTCTTCGGTCAGCGTTTTGGAAAGAATGGTCTTGCGGCTCTCCGCCGTGTCTTCCGGTTTCCCGAACAGCGATTCGTCATAAAAGGCGAATTTTTCGATATTGGCCACGAATCTGGACGCCGGAGCATCCGCCGGTATGTCTTCGCCCGATTTGAGTTTGTCCAGACCGCCGAAAAGGTCCTTGAACATTCTCGAAGCCGCACCGGATGCAGGGACGAACTTGCATTTGCCGGCTATCGAGGCATTGTCATAGTATTCCGCCGCTGCGGCCGCCTCCTCGTCGCTGAGGACACATATGCCTTTCCCGGGGGTGGCAGGAGCCACGATTTTCATCCATGGGAAACCTTTTTTGAACAGTTCGACCTGCGCCTGGGCAGTCGCAACAGACGAGCCGCGGGACTCGATTTGCCTTATATCTTCCTTGTTGAACATAATGTGGTTAATAAATAATGGTTATCAGTCTACGTAAATTTCGCGTCGGTACCGGTATTCCGAGCGGAGTTTCTCGAAATCTCCGGGAGCCAGGCGAAACATGAAATCATCCGTAAATATAGGATAATTATATTGAAAAACCGAAGTAATTTCCCCCTGATTCTTGCCTTTGAGGTTCAGATGCACCGGAGCATGCTCGGATTCGTCGTACCGCGGGTAAAAGTCATACAGGTCAGCGATGCCGAAATGCCTGGCCACCGCCTGCACCGATGAAGCCGTACCGTTGAGTTTGCCCTGAAAAGAATAGCCCGCTATATGCGGAGTGGCGATATCGGTCCTGTCCATCAGTTCGAGGTTTATGTCAGGTTCATGATTCCACGTGTCGATGATGACCGGGCCGAGTTTCGGTATGGCATCCAGAAGCGCATCATCATCGACGACTTCGCCGCGCGAAGCATTTATGAAAAAGGCGCCCGGACGCATCATCCTGAAAAACTCTTCGCCGGCCATCCCGCGCGTAGTCCCGTCCAGCGGCGTATGGAGCGTCACTATGTTCGAATGTTCCAGCAGATATTCGAGAGAACAGAATCCTTCCGGACCTTCGGCCGCCGCTCTTGGCGGATCGCAGCGGAGAATGCCGAATCCGAGGTGCCGGGCCATATGTTCCACCTTTCTGCCTACATTGCCCACGCCTACGATGCCTATGACAGGATTGTCGAGCTTTATGGATTTGCGGGATGCAGTACCGTAGAGGGCCGAAAAGACGTACTGCATCACTCCTCCGGCATTGCAGCCCTGGGCGTTGTGCACTTCTATCCCGTGCGCGGCACAGTAATCCAGGTCGATATGGTCGGTTCCTATGGTAGCGGTGGCTATCATGGAGACCGGAGTTCCGTCAAGCAGGTCAGCATTGCATCTGGTGCGGGTCCTGATAATCATTGCATCGGCGTCCTCGAGATCTTTCCGCGTTATCCCTATGCCGTCGATATACACTACCTGTGCATACGGCTCGAACACACCCTCGAGAAAAGGGATATTGCTATCCGCTACTATCTTCATTTGTCTGATTCTATAAATTATCTTAATATCAAATTTTCAAGAAGGCCCGTTTTGGGGTCGTCCCTGACGAACAGTCCGTCTTCCAGCAGGTAGCGGTTGATTTTCGCGACGATTTTTTCCCGTTCAGGGAAAAGCCGGCTGCGGACTACGGAAGAACTGAGCGAACAGTAGAGGACCCCGTTCTTCAGATATTTGGATACGGTGTATGCCGCAGCCCCCGAAACCGCATCCCAGGCATCGTAAATCAACTGTTCATTCAGCCCCGAGGCGATTTTCATTGTCCGGATGTACTCCATGACAATCTCTTCCATCGGCTGTGCGTTTTTCCGCGACAATCTGCTGCTCATCGTATGGTAAATGTTCCGTTCACGGTTTCAAAATAGGCCCGGTCTCGCGTAATGGCGTCCACTATGCCCGACATCCGGACCTTGTTGCTGTCGGTGATGAAAATCTGGCCGAAATCGTTGCCCGCCACCATCGAAAGCAGGTTCGATATACGGCTCATGTCCAGTTTGTCGAAGACATCGTCGAGAAGGAGGGTCGGAGCGAAGCCGTAGCCGCGCTTCATGATTTCATACTGGGCGAATTTCAGGGAAACCAGGAAGGATTTCTGCTGGCCCTGAGAACCGCACCGGCGGATCGGATGTCCGTCGATGGTAAAGACGAAGTCATCCCTGTGTATGCCGGATGTCGTGTATTTCAGGACGGCATCCCGTCCGGCATGCCGTCTGAAGACCTCGGCAAGACTCTCACCGAAAAGGTCGGAACTGTATTCAATCCCGATACGCTCCCTGCCGGAGGAAAGTATGTCGTAATAGTGTGCGACTGCCGGAGATATGTCCTCGACGAATTTTTTCCTGGCGGCAAAAACCGGCCGTGCCACCGCCTCCATTCTCTCATCCAGGACTTCCATAAGCGCCGGATCGGCCGCCGGCGATTTCAGCATTGCATTCCGCTGGTTCAGGAGTCTGTTGTACTGCTGGAGCGAATACAGGTATTCCCTGTCCATCTGCGACAGGACCGAATTCACGAATCTCCTCCTGCCTTCGCCCGATTCGCTGACCAGGGAAATGTCCGAAGGGGAAACCAGGACTACCGGCAGTTCGCCTATGTGTGAGGAAATCCTGTCGTAGGGCTTGTCATCCCGGCGGAATTTCTTTTCCCCGGAAGCTTTCACTTCCGCACTGAAGCGGCTTTCCGTGCCGTTCTGCATCCTGAATGTCCCTCCGATGGAAAAAGACTCGGTTCCATACCTGAAATTGTACCTGTCGGAGGAGGAAAACGCGCTTTTCGTCATCGCCAGATAATATATGGCGTCGAGAAGATTGGTCTTCCCTTCCCCGTTGTTCCCGCTGATGCAGTTCACGTTCGGGGAAAAGGCTATTTCCTGCAGTCTGATGTTTCTGAAATCGGATATTACTATTTTTTCAAGTATCGGCATTGCACTTCTTCCTGTTCCTCACAATCTTTGCAAAGATAGAGAATTAAAGGTAAATAATTGTGAAGTTCTACATTTTTTTATAAATTTGCGCCCTGCTTGCCGGGAGCTCCGGCATTGCGCCGGAAGGCGTAAATTACAACAGATTAATTTAAAAAGTCCAGAATATGTCAAAAGAAAACCAAACCGAGAAAAACACCTCCGTAGCGGAAGTTGTATCGAAGACCGACCTTTTCTTCACTTCGCACAGAAAGGCCCTGCTGATTTCAGTAGCTGTGGTAGTCTTGGTCTGCGCAGGTATTTTCATTTATCACAAATACGGCTATCTGCCTGCCCGGCAGGAAGCTCTCGGCCAGATGTATCCGGCTGAAGCCAATTTCCGCAACGGAGAATACGAAATAGCCCTGAACGGAGACGGAAACGTTCTCGGATTCTCCCAGATTATCGACCAGTACGGCAGCAAGGCAGGCAAATCGGCATTTCTCTATGCCGGCATCTGCGAACTTAATCTCGGCAACTGGAACGAAGCCATCGAATACCTGCGTTCCTATACCGGAAGGGACAAGATTCTGAAAGCCCGCGCGCTGTCCTGCATCGGTGATGCATATACCGGACTGAACGACTATGCCCAGGCTGTAAGATATTTCGAAAAAGCCGCATCGGTCATCGACAATGCGTTCACTGCGACATACCTGCTCAAGGCAGGAGTGACCTACGAGGCTCTCGGAGACTATGCAAAGGCCATCGAGGCATACAAGACCATCAAGGAGCAGTATCCTATGTCCATGGAAGCTATGGATATAGACAAATACATTTCAAGGGCCGAAACCGTTTCAAGCAAATAAGAAACCTACTGTTATGGGAAGAGCATTTGAATTCAGAAAGGAAAGAAAGTTCAAGAGATGGGGGCACATGGCCCGCACTTTCACCAAGATAGGCAAGGAAATCACCATAGCCGTCAAGCAGGGAGGTCCTGACGTGACCGGAAATCCGAGACTCAGGGCCCTGCTCCAGACCGCACGCAGCGAGAACATGCCTAAAGACAATATCGAACGTGCCATCAAGCGTGCGAGCGACAAGGACCAGAGCGACTACAAGGAAGTGAATTTCGAGGGCTACGGTCCTCACGGTGTCGCTTTCCTTATCGAGGCCGCCACTGACAACAACAACCGTACAGTGGCCAATATCCGCTCATACTTCACCAAGAGCGGCGGTTCCCTCGGGACGTCCGGCAGTACCGAATACATGTTCGACCACAAGTGCGTATTCAGGATGAAAAGCGAAAAGCCTGTGGATATAGAGGAACTCGAACTCGAACTGATAGACTACGGTGCCGAGGAGGTTTTCGAGGAGGAGGATGAATACGGGAACAGGACCATCGTCATCTACGGGGAATATACCGCTTTCAACAACATCCAGAAATACATAGAGGACAACGGCTACGAACTCGTTTCCGGAGAATTCACGAGGATTCCGAACGTGGACCTGAAAGAACTTCCGGCAGACCAGAGGACGGAACTCGACAAGCTGATAGAGAGACTGGAGGAAGACGACGATGTCCAGAATGTCTATCACACTATGAAAACCGAAGAGGAATAATATAAGGAATATCAATATGAGTATCCAGCAGGAAAAAATCAATGAACTTGTCGAACGCAGGGCAAAGGCCCGCATGGGCGGCGGTCAGAAAAGAATCGATGCACAGCACGCAAAAGGCAAGTTTACTGCGCGCGAGAGGATAAACATGCTTCTCGATGAAGGCAGTTTCGAGGAATTCGACATGTTCGTCCAGCACCGCTGTACGAATTTCGGAATGGAAAAGACCAAATTCGACGGCGACGGAGTGGTAACCGGACAGGGTACCGTCGACGGCCGTCTGGTATATGTATTCGCTCAGGATTTCACCGTTTCCGGAGGTTCGCTTTCCGAAACCATGGCGCAGAAAATCTGCAAGGTGATGGATATGGCGATGAAGAACGGTGCGCCTTGCATCGGACTGAACGATTCCGGCGGAGCCCGCATTCAGGAAGGCATCTGCGCCCTTGCAGGGTTCGGCGAAATTTTCCAGAGGAATATCATGTCTTCCGGTGTAGTTCCGCAGATTTCGGGTATTTTCGGACCTTGCGCTGGAGGTGCGGTCTACTCCCCTGCCCTTACCGACTTCAATATCATGGTGAAGAACACTTCATACATGTTCCTGACAGGACCGGCCGTGGTCAAGAGCGTTACCGGTGAAGTAGTGACCCAGGAAGAACTCGGCGGCGCCAGCGTACATGCCACGAAGAGCGGTGTGGCCCACTTTGCGGCCGAGAATGAGGAAGAAGGAATCAGAATCATCAAGGAAATCCTCAGCTATATCCCTCAGAACAATATGGAGGAACCTCCGTACGTTCCGACCGATGACCCGGTAAGCAGGGTGGACGATATGCTGAACGACATCATACCGGACAACCCGAACAAGGCATACGACATGTACAAGGTCATCGGAAGCATCGTCGATGACGGCAAGTTCTTCGAAATCCACAAGGACTGGGCAAAGAACATAATCATCGGCTTCGCCAGGATGAACGGACGCTCCGTAGGCATAGTGGCCAACCAGCCTAAAATCCTCGCAGGTGTGCTCGACATCAACGCATCCCGCAAAGCCGCCCGTTTCGTAAGGTTCTGCGATGCCTTCAATATCCCTCTTGTGACTCTCGTGGATGTTCCGGGCTTCCTCTGCGGCACGCAGCAGGAATACGGCGGAATCATCGTAAACGGAGCGAAACTGCTCTACGCTTACGGTGAAGCCACTGTTCCGAAAGTGACCGTTACTCTCAGAAAATCATACGGAGGTTCACATATCGTGATGAGCTGCAAGCAGCTGCGCGGAGACATCAATTATGCATGGCCGTCGGCGAATATCGCAGTGATGGGTGCGGACGGTGCCGTAGAAATCCTTTACTCAAAGGAAATCAAGGCTATCGAAGACCCGGCCGAGAAGGCAAGGGTGGCCGAAGAGAAGAAGAACGAGTACAACGACCTGTTCTGCAACCCTTACCAGGCTGCGAGCTACGGCTACATCGACGATGTCATAGAGCCGAGGAACACGAGGTTCCGTGTCATCAGGGCACTGGAGCAGCTTGCGAACAAGAAAGTGACCAATCCGGCCAAGAAACACGATAATCTTCCTCTTTGATATTATGGACAGACTTATGACACCGGAAAAGGCAGGAATGCTGGCGAGAGCCATGGAACAGACCCTCGCCGGAGAGACATACGCAGCCATAGCCATGGCCCTGCAGATGCACGCCTGCGGAATAGTTCATGACCAGGAAAGCTTCGTTCTCACCATAAGACCGACTTTCAGCGCCTGGGCCGACAGACATTCCACTCTCCGGCAAATGCCAGAGAGGAAAAAGTAAGAACCATAAAATCCAAGAAACCATGAGCCAGTACAAATTCAGAATCAACGGCAACGATTATAATGTCGAAATAAACTCCGTCAACGGCGACAGCGCAGTCGTAACGGTAAACGGAATCCAGTATTCAGTGGAATCGGGAGTGGCATCCTGCACGGCGGCTGCCGCCGCTGCAGCCCAGGCTCCGGTACAGGCGCAGGCTGCCCCTCAGCCGGCCCCAGCAGTTCAGCCTGCAGCACAGGCAGCACCTGTCCAGGCCGCTGAACCGGCAAAACCTGCGCCCGCCCCTGCTTCGGGAAACGGCAAGCCTGTCACGGCGCCGCTCCCCGGCGTAATCATAGAGATTTCGGTAAAAGTGGGCGATACGGTCAAACAGGGCCAGCAGGTAGCCGTACTGGAGGCCATGAAGATGGAAAATGTCATCGAAGCCACGCATGACGGTACGGTAACAGCCATCAACGCAAGCAAAGGCGACTCAGTGCTCGAAGGAGCCCCGATAGTAACGATAGCATAACAAAACATCAGGCAAAGCATCAGTCGAGGAATCTGCAGGCACGGCAAGGCAGGTTCTTCGGCTTTTTCGTATAATCATACTTTATCCGGTACGGGACAAAATCAATCCGACGGACTGACGTGAAACGATATGAACCTTACGGACGATTCCAGAATATTCATCCTCGACGGTGCGACGGGCACCATGATCCAGAGATACTCCCCTGCAGCAGACGGGAACAACGACCTGCTTAATCTGGAAAAACCAGACGTCATCGCCAGAATCCACCGCGAATACATCATGGCGGGCGCGGATATCATCGAAACGAATACCTTCAGTTCGAACCGGATATCGCAGGCGGAATACGGTCTCTCCGACAAGGCGGCGGAGATGGCGTTTGCCGGAGCACGGATTGCTAGGAAAACTGCGGACGAATTCTCCGAGGCCGGCAGAAAAATCCTCGTTGCCGGCAGCGTGGGTCCCACGTCCAAATCGCTTTCCCTCTCATCCGACGTAAATGACCCGGCATACAGGCAATACTGTTTCGACGATATGGAGTCCGCATACCGGGAACAGATGGAAGCCCTGGTCAAAGGCGGGGCGGACATCATCCTGATAGAAACCTGCTTCGACGCACTGAACGTGAAGGCGGCCCTGCGGGCTGTCATCAGCCTGTTCCCGTACAGGGATTTCCCCGTAATGGTATCCGTATCCGTAGGCGACAGAAGCGGCAGAACACTGACCGGCCAGACAATAGAAGCATTCTACACCGCCGTCAGGCACTACCCTCTGATGTCATTCGGTCTGAACTGTTCTCTCGGAGCCTCCGGTCTTGCACCTTTGGTGGAGGAAACGGCGTCTTTCGCGGAATGCGCCGTAAGCTGCTATCCGAATGCAGGGCTTCCGAATGAACTCGGCGTCTATGACGAAACTCCGGAACAAATGGCGGCCGATATGAAAGTCATGGCGGAAAAAGGAATACTGAATATCGCCGGAGGGTGCTGCGGAACGACGCCGGAACATATAAGGGCCATAGCCGATGCCCTGAAAGGCATTCCGGCGAGAAAGATACCCGCTGAACGGTGGAAAAAACTCAAAGTCAGCGGAATAGAGACAGTTACAATCGATACGGAAAACAACAGGTTCACGAATATAGGCGAACGGACGAATGTCGCAGGTTCCAGAAAATTCGCCAGACTGGTTTCGGAAAAGAAATACGGCGAAGCCCTGGAGATAGCCGCCAGACAAATCGAAGACGGAGCCGTCGTCATCGACGTGAACGTAGACGATGCCATGCTCGACAGCACGGCTGAAATGACCGTTTTCACCCGGCACATATCCAACGATCCGAATGTAGCCAGGGCGGCGCTTATGATCGATTCTTCGCATGAGGAAACCCTGATGGCGGGACTGAAAAACACTCAGGGGAAACCGATAGTAAATTCCATCAGTCTGAAGGACGGAGAAGCCGAATTCATCAGGAAAGCCAGAGAAATCAACGCATTGGGCGCAGCCATGGTGGTTATGGCATTCGACGAGCGGGGACAGGCTACGGATTTCGCCAGAAAGACGGAAATTTGCGCGAGAGCCTACCGGCTTCTTACCGGAGAGGCGGGAATCCCGCCGGAGGACATCATTTTCGATGTCAATGTACTGTCCGTCGCCACAGGTATCGGAGAACACGCCCGATATGCAGTGGATTTCATCGATGCCGTCAGATGGATAAAGGAAAATCTGCCTGGAGCATACACGTCCGGAGGCATCTCTAATCTTTCCTTTGCATTCAGGGGAAACAACAGGATCCGGGCAGCCATGCATTCCGTATTTCTCTACCATGCCATAAGGGCGGGCCTTGATATGGCTATCGTAAACCCTTCGATGACGGAAGTTTACGATGACATTGACCCGGAATTGCGCGAAAGGATAGAAGACGTGATTTTCGACAGGAGAAAGGACGCATCCGACAGGCTGACGGAGGCGGCATCGGAAATTGCCGCTGAAGAAGCGGCGGAAAAAGGAAACGGAAGCGTTCAGACGGCGGATTCAGAGAGAGACACCGATATTGCCCCGGCAGGGGAAAGAATAAAAAAGGCTTTGGTCAAGGGGGTTCAGGAACATCTGAAGGATGATCTTATGGCTGTGCTGGCGGAAAAAGGAAGTGCCGTAAAGGTCATAGAAGAAACCCTGATGTCGGGGATGGAAACCGTAGGGAAATATTTCGGAGAGGGTAAAATGTTTCTGCCGCAGGTGGTAAAATCCGCCAGAATCATGAAGGAGGCGGTGGATATCCTGGAGCCTTACATAGGTAAAACGGATGAAAATGATGCGGAAAACAGGGTAACCAGACCGAAAATAGTCATGGCCACTGTCAAGGGAGACGTTCACGACATAGGGAAGAATATCACGGGAATTGTGCTGAACTGCAACGGTTTCGATGTCACGGACCTGGGAGTGATGGTGGAGAAGGAGAAAATTCTCGGTACGGCGCTTGAAACCGGGGCGGACATCGTGGCCGTAAGCGGGCTTATCACCCCGTCGCTCTACCAGATGGAAGAAATATGCAGGGAAATGAAATCCAGGGGCATGAATATCCCTCTTTTCATAGGTGGTGCGACGACTTCGGCACTGCACACGGCCGTAAAACTGGCTCCGCTATACGACTTCGTGTTCTACGGAGCGGATGCATCGGCTACCGCCGTGATGGCCAAGCGTTACATGATGGACAGGGAGAAATTCATTTCCGAAGAACATGCGGAACAGGAGAGAATCAGGGAAATATACTCCGCACGGGAAACGGTAGCCAAAACTGCTCCAGCACCGGAATTTCCCGTTTCGAGTTATCTTCAGGACAGTCCCCTGTCGGAATTTTCCATGCCTGCCAAGGAATTCGGCCTGCAGGAAGTCATGCCTTATTTCGACTGGAAACTGTTTTTCCTTATATGCAGAATCAGGGACACGGAAAGCGATGCGGCCATACAAATCCGTAACGAAGCAGAGGAGAAACTTGCCTCAATGGAAAAAAACGAGGGGCTGAAAATCAAGGCTGCCATGGAGTTCTTCGATGCCCGGAATGATAACGGCACGGTGATTCTGGAGAAAGGGCAGGTGAAGTTCGGCATCCCGATGCTCCGACAGGAAGAGGCTGCCTCAGGCTCGGAATACTGTCTGTCGTTAGCCGATTTCGTACCGCCGGCAAGTTCGGGTATCGGCACCCCCTGCGGGATTTTCGCGGCAAGTGCTGACACCGGCACGGCACAGGATCTGACAGGGCAGGCGCTGCTGGACACTCTCGCAGAGGCCGCTTCCGCCATGCTCGACGACATAGTCAGAAAGGCGGCAGGAGATGAAAGGCTGAAGATAATCAAACCGGCTGCCGGGTATTCGTGTTTTCCGGACCATTCCGTCAAAAAGGATATCCTGAAATATTTGAAAAACACGGAAAAACTCGGTATATTGCTGAGTGAAAGTTACGGAATGACCCCTGACGCGTCCGTCTGCGGGATGATTTTCATCCATCCGCAGGCCTGCTATCCGGAAATACGGCGTATCGGGGAAGAGCAGTTCCGGGATTATTGCCGCAGGCGCGGAACAGACGAAAACAACGGCCGTATCCTGCTGGGGCACATTCTGGATTTTTGAATTGTACTGAAATGAAGATCAGGGATATACTCGACACGAGCAGGAAAGCGTTCCCTTCGCTGGAAATAGTACCTCCGCTCAAGGGAATAACGCACAACGAGCTGATAGAATCCGTGAGACCGTTCATGGAATTCTGTCCGAAATACATAAACGTCACCTGCCACAGGGATGAATACGAATTCAGGGAAGAGGCGGACGGGACATTTTCGCGGCACCTCGTAAGAAACAAGGTCAGCGAAGTGGCTGTCTGCAGTGCCATAATGTCTGCATACAGGATAGACGCGGTCCCGCACATGATTTGCGGAGGGAATACTGCGGATGAAATAGACAACAAACTCAGCGACCTGAAATTTCTCGGCATCGAGAATATCATGGCCCTGCGCGGCGACTGCACCGTCGGAGAAAAACGTTTCGTGCCTTCCGAAGGAGGGTACAGGTACGCGAACGAACTGGTGGAAGCCATCTGTGCCTTTGAAAAAGGGGCGGACCTTTTCAGTATCGGAGTCGGCGGCTATCCGGAGAAACATTTCGAAGCCCCGAACATAGAGACGGACATAGAGAACCTGAAAAGAAAGGTCGATGCGGGGGCCGACTATATAATCACCCAGATGTTTTTCGACAACAGGGTTTACTACGATTATGTGGATCGCTGCCGGAAGGCCGGGATAGAAGTCCCCATAATTCCGGGACTGAAACCGCTGACCACCGCAAGACAGGTTTCCCTGCTGCCGGAATCCTTCTCCATCGATATTCCGGTGGAACTTACATCGGAAATCAGGGCCGCCGGGAACGACAGGGAAGCCGTCTACAGGACCGGGACAGACTGGTGCATCGCACAATGCAGGGATCTTATAGCCCATGGCGTGCCGGCCGTGCATTTCTATACCATGGGAAAGGCCGAAAACATCCTCAGGATACTGAGAGAATGTTTCTGACCGCCCGTGCGGACAATGGAGGAACACACAAATTCGTCGATTGAATATGAAGAAAACTCTGACAAACGGAAATCTGACCGTGGAGACAGACACCCACGGTGCAGAACTGTGCAGCATCCGTAAAAACGGCATCGAATATCTCTGGCAGGCCGATCCTGCATTCTGGGGACGGCACTCCCCCGTTCTCTTTCCTATCGTGGGCCGTGTCTGGGAAAATACATACCGCGTGAACGGCACCGGATATTCACTGCCACAGCACGGTTTCGCCAGAGACATGGAATTCAGTCTTGTCAGCGGACAACAGGATGAAATATGGTTCCGCCTCGAAGATTCCGTGGAAACTCTGGCAAAATATCCGTTCCATTTCCGACTGGAAATAGGCTATAAGCTGACAGGAAATCAGGTAAAGGTGCTGTGGAAGGTTACGAATACCGGGAATGAAACGATGTATTTCCAGATCGGAGCCCACCCGGCATTCTATTTCCCGGATTTCGATCCATCTGCGGAGGAAAGAGGGTATTTCCATTTCGGCGGAAAGACCGGACTTGAATACATTTTGGTAAGGGAAAAGGGCTGCGCCGATACGGAACACAGGTTTCCTGTAAGGATGGACGGAGAATATCTGCCTGTGGATACCCATACATTCGATGCCGACGCACTGGTCTTGGACCGGAAACAGGTAACGGAAGTCACTCTGTGCCGGCAGGACAAAAGTCCGTGGCTCAGAGTAGGTTTCGACGCCCCTCTCGTGGGGCTGTGGTCTCCTCCAGGAAAGAATGCCCCGTTCGTATGCATCGAACCGTGGTACGGACGCTGCGACAGAATCGGTTTCAGCGGCGAATTCAGGGAAAAGGACGAAATCAATTCTCTTCCTCCGGAAGGAACATTCAGCAGTGTCTATACCATAGAAATTCCGGACTGCAGGAAATAATTCTTCCGTGTATCCGTCTTTCAGGCTCCGGATCCCATAGGGTCAGAGAACGACACCATATCTTCGAGGTCCACCTGTTCCGGATAGATGATGATGAAATTCGCGATGGAATCGTTCCGCAGAAGATATTGCGGAAGCTTGTCCAGGGAAGGATCGTATGATATGCTGCCTCCGCGGGCGCTTACTACCACGAGAATATCGTCAGGACGCATTTTCCGAGACATCTGTTCCTGAAAGGAGAGCCTGTCCGATATTTCGAAACGGGATGAATGCTCCGCTCCGTACAGGCGGCATTTTCTGCGTATCTGTTCCAAGGTACCGCTTTCCGACACATAAGCCGTCCTGCAGCCTAACTGTTCGGTCATACGGCACAGATGTGCCGTCCATCTGGCGAAGCCGGCTTCGTACTCCGCCTGCGGAGGGACTATGACTGTCATTCCCTTTACTGTATTCACCGGCATGGCAAGCCTGGCCACGATGACTTCTATGTTCGTCCCCTTGAGCAGATTATTCGTCAGGGCACCGAAGAAGGAATCGAGGAACCCGGACTTCTGGTGCAGGCCTATGACCGCATCCGTAGCCGAATATTCCTTTATGGTATGGACGATACCCGACGAGACGCTGATGTCGTAGCGGCTGACCATGTGCACGTTCACGTCTGCAGCCGCAGCTATGCGGGCAACCTTTTCCAGTCCGCGGCGGCCTGTCTCGGAGCGGCGGCTGTCTCCGGCGGAATCCACGTTTACGTTCAGGGCCACCATATCGCTTCCTGATTTCGGCTTGCGTATGACAAGCGCCAGATTTACCAGATCTTCCACCGTATCGGGGTTTCCCACCGATATCAGGATTTTCTCGTCGTCCTTTTTGGAATCGGAAACGTCCGCCGGCTGCTCGGTCACCAACTTGCGTCCGAACCAGTCCGTGGCTATGGAACTGATGATGCAGGTGAAGAGAATCATCACTACGGTGCCGTTGAGCACGTCATCGTTCAGAAGGCGTTCCCCGTCGGGTAGGATGATGTCGTGTCCGACCAGGACAGCGGCGAGCGTCGCCGCAGCCTGAGCGTTGCTCAGGCCGAACATCATCCCACGTTCGCTTCTCGACATCCGGAAAATCTTCTGCGTCCCGAATGCGGCCAGCCACTTGCTGAAGGTGGCCACGACTGTCATCACCACGGCGACCTTCAAAGCCTCCCCTCCCGCAAAGAGGCTTCTGATATCTATGATCATTCCGACCCCTATCAGGAAGTACGGAATGAAAAGGGCATTTCCCACGAACTCCAGACGGTTCATGAGCGGAGACACCCTCGGAATCAGCGGATTGAGTACGATTCCGACAAGGAATGCCCCGAGAATACCCTCCATGCCGGCCAGAGACATCAGGCCCCCGCCGAGAAAAATCATGGAAAGCACGAACACGAACTGCATGACGGGATCGTCGTACTTTCTGAAAAACCATCTGCCCACAGCGGGAAAACAGAATATTATCAGCACGCCGACAAGCACCACGTTGACCGCGAGAAGCAGCCAGTAGAGATGGTCAGACGTGCCCTTGTACAGACCGCTGATTACGGCCAGGATGATAAGGGCGAGGGTCACTGTAATCACCGTCCCCGCGATGGTGATATTCACGCTTCTCTGCCTGGAGATACCGTATCGGCTTACTATCGGATATGCCACCAGCGTATGCGAGGCGTACATGCTGGCCAGGAGGACAGATGAGGCAAGCGAAAAGCCGAGAAGCGACATGCTGCTCCAGATTCCGAGAATCATCGGCAGACCGAAAGTCAGCAGGCCGAATACGAGTCCCTTGATCTTGTTCTTCTTGAAATCCTCCAGGTCCATTTCAAGACCTGCAAGAAACATTATGTAGAACAGCCCTACCCTGCCGAAAAGTTCGAAACTGCTGTCTCTTTCGAGGATATTGAAACCGTACTCGCCTATGAGCATACCGGCCAGGATCATACCTATGATGTGAGGTATTTTCAGTTTCCCGAAAAGTATCGGAGCAAAGAGTATGATAACCAGGACGATAAGAAATATCCAGGTAGGATCGGTCACAGGCAGGGAAAATATGATAGGGAAACACATAACGTTCTCACTCTGTTTTATGCAAAGATATTCGAAGTCTCCCTATTTTCCGTATTCCGGCGGAATTTTTTTGATGATTTTACCGTTTTCCGGCGAAAAAACTCTCTGCACGCACCCTGACATTCTCACGCAATGCATCCGCATACAGTTCCAGTTCCAGAAGGTGATAGTTTCCCTTCACGAAAAGTTCCGCAAGAGATGGATGATAGTATCTGTCACTGTCCAGACCTTTGACCACAAGCACATTCGCTGCAGTATCCACTGATATTTCCACTGTATCCCGGACTACGGCCGGCTCGGGTCCGCAGCTCCAGTTCAGCGGATTAATGCAGATTTCGGAAGCCGCTATTCCCGGACTGGCGCATTCCGGAGATTCGACGGAATTGTAGCAGACGGTAACGCCGCAGTCGGCAGCTCCCTCCGCCGGCCTTACGTTGACGTTCCGCAAATCATCTTCCGTCACCTTGTAACCCACGACGTATGCCGCTATCAGCCGCTCCCTTTCTTCGGCATCCAGCGATTTGAGGAGTTCCAACGCACATTTCGCCCCCTGGCTGAAACCGGCTATGAAAAAAGGCCGGCCCCTGTTCCAATGCTCCATATAATATTCGAAAGCCCTGAAAACGTCCTTCATCGCATAAGGGAACCTGGACTCCGCCGTTTCCTCCGACTCCCAGGAATCCAGCGTAATCTGCCTGTAGTACGGCGAATAAAAATCCGCGAATTCTCCGAAAATACTGTCGGCAAGTATGTTCGACGGCATCAGAGCCGCAATATGTCCAGGATTCCGGACATCAGCGAAATGGGATGTCCGTCCCGATGAATCTGTCCAGTCCCTGACGCAGGTGGGCAATATGTAAAACACGTCGGCGCCGGTATCCGTTCCGGCTCCGGCAATGTACCACATCGATGTGTCGGCATAATCCGGAGCCGCAGCCATATAAGGTTTTGCGGGACAATTTCCCCGGCATCCGGCCAGCGCCGGCAGAAATGAAAGGATAATGAAAAATGTACGAACCATAATAATTATATACCAACTCCTTCGGCAGTTCCTTCGGCAACGCTCGGGATGACATTGCCGGGGATGGCAGATGCAAATTTATTTTTTTTCGGAATAGCATAATCCTTTTTTTGAGTAAATTGCGCGGTTTTTAAGTTTTACGAAAAGCATTTATATGAAAATCATACCTGTACTGCTCCTGACCGGGTACCTCGGCAGCGGCAAAACCACTCTGGTAAACAAAATCCTATCCAACTCGGAAGGTATACGCTTTGCCGTTATAGTCAACGACATAGGTGAAGTGAATATCGATGCGGAACTCATACAGAAAGGCGGAGTGGTGAACAGCAAGGACGACAGTCTGGTGGCACTGCAGAACGGATGCATCTGCTGCACGCTGAAAGAAGATCTGATCGAACAGATTTTCGGTCTGACGAAATCGGGCAAATTCGACTATATAGTCATAGAAGCCAGCGGGATATGCGAACCGGAGCCTATCGCCGGAACTGTCTGCAGCATTCCGACTTTCGGCGGAGCATACACGAAATACGGAATCTGCAGGCTCGACTGCATAGTTACGGTAGTGGATGCCCTCAGGATGAGGGACGAGTTCGGCTGCGGGCAGGCACTGGAACGTCGGGACCTTGGGGAAGAAGACATAGAACGTCTGATAATCCAGCAGATAGAGTTCTGCAACATCATACTGCTGAACAAGGCTTCGGAAGTGAAGCCGGAAGAACTGGAAAAGATAAAGGCCATCGTCAGGACATTGCAGCCCGTGGCTGAAATCATTGAATGCGATTATGCGGACATCGACCTGAAGAGAATCCTCGATACGGAAATGTTCGACTATCAACACGCGGCGACATCGGCAGGCTGGATAAGGGGAATCGAAAGCAGACCTTCGGAAGAGGAAGAAAAAGCGGCGCGCGACTCCCGTCATCACGGCCATGACGATCATCACGGGCACAGCCACGATCATGGCGAAACGGAGGAATACGGTATCGGTACTTTCGTCTATTACCGCAGGCCTGCATTCGACATAAACAAGTTCGATTATTTCGTGGCAAAAAAATGGTCTCCGAACATCATCAGGGCCAAAGGCATCTGCTATTTCAGCGATGAGCGGGACATGTCGTACCTTTTCGAGCAGGCCGGCTCCATGAAACAGCTCCGTCAGGCGGGGCAATGGTACGCAACGGCTCCGGAAGATGAACTGGAGGAACTGAAACGTTCCGATCCCGGCTTTTCGAGGGACTGGGACGAGGTATACGGAGACCGTATGCAGAAAATCGTCTTTATCGGACAGAATATGGACAGGGAGCGCATTATCAGGGATCTGGACGAATGCCTCGAATAATCGTGCCGCGGACATATAAGGAAGTATCATTATGAATGACAACGGCATTGCCGCGGAACGCGGCGCAAAAACGGGGCTGAAAGCATGGCTCCCGGTCATCGGGCTTACTTTTGCGACTTTCATTTTCAACACGTCCGAATTCATCCCCATCGGACTGCTTTCGGACATCGCCTCCGACTTCGGAATCACGGAATCGCATGCCGGGCTTCTCATAACGGTTTATGCGTGGGTAGTAGCCATAGCCTCACTGCCTCTCATGCTGATATTCGCCAAGACGGAAAACCGGAAACTGATGCTGTCCATAACGGCGTTGTTTGCCGCAAGCCATATTCTCTCCGGATTCTCGGGAGACTTCTACATGCTTATGATTTCCAGGCTCGGAGTGGCGTGCTCGCATGCGATTTTCTGGTCGATAGTAACTCCGTTTGCCGTCAGGATTGCCCCTGAAGGGAAGAGTTCGGCGGCGCTGGGTCTTGTGGTATGCGGGTCTTCGATAGCGATGATTGCGGGACTCCCGCTCGGAAGGACGATCGGCCTTTATATGGGGTGGAGAATGACTTTTCTGGTTATCAGCGGTGTGGCCGCACTGATTCTCGCGGCTCTGGCCATTCTGCTGCCGAAAACCCCGAGCGACAGTTCCATATCCCTGAGAAAACTTCCTGCCCTGATAAAGTCCCCGGCCCTGCTCAGCATATATCTGGTAACTGTCATCACGATCACGGGACATTTCACGGCATACAGCTACATCGAGCCTTTCCTGGCCCGGGAGGCAGGATTCGGAAGCACTGCCATTACCCTGGTCCTCACAGGATTCGGCATAGTCGGACTGATAGGGAGCGCTATCTTCTCGAAATTCTATTCAGGACACCGCAAGGCATTCATAAGTATCGCCGTGGCCGGTATCGCCGCTTCACTGCTTCTGCTCAGGGCGGCATCCGCAACCCCGGCCACGACTGTCATCCTGTGCGTGTTCTGGGCATTCGCCATCAATTTCTACAATCTGGCATTCCAGGCCGAAATCATACGGAACGCCACCAGAGGTACGGCGGTAGCGATGTCCATATATTCCGGAATCTACAATGTAGGCATCGGAGGCGGGGCTCTGGCAGGAGGTTACGTATGTTCCGGAATTTCCATAGCCGGCATAGGCTATGCCGGCGGTGCCGTAGCGCTCATCGCCGCGATAATATGTTTCAGAAAACTTCTCCCTTCCGTTTCGGATTCAGCTGCCCGGGGAAACTCCGATACGGAGGAAAAGACAAATACTGACTGATATGGCTGACAATTATTTAGAAAAGAAATACGAGGAATACCTCGACAGGAAGGCTGCCGCGGAAAAAGCCAGAAGAGCAGTATGGAAAAAGCGGCTGGACGCATACAGGAAAAAACAGGACGAAGTTTCAGCAATGGAAAACAGACTTGAAAAAATAGTGGATTTCTGCCGTCTGATCGACAGGGAGAAGTTCATTGGGAGAAGGACATATCTGACTGACGGTGAAAGGCTTGAAAATGATGCCGAACACGCCTGGCATCTTGCTGTGATGGTACTTCTGCTCCATGAGTATTCGAATACTGAGATTGACGTACTGAAAACGACGGGCATGGTACTTATCCACGACCTCGTGGAAATCTATGCCGGAGATACGTTTGCATACGACACGGAAGGGTTGAAGACACAGAAGGAGCGTGAAGCCAGGGCGGCAGACAGACTTTTTTCCTCCCTGCCGGAAGATATGGGAGCCAGATTCAGAGGACTGTGGGATGAATTCGAGGAATGGAATACTCCGGAAGCATGCTTTGCGCACACCCTTGACAACTTCCAGCCCCTGATGCTCCAGGCTGCGACTGACGGCCGTGCCTGGAAAGAGGGAAAACGCAAGTTGAGTGAAGTGCTGCACCGAAATGCAAGGACTTCGGATGGTTCCGAAGTCCTGTGGAAATATGCCGAGAAGAACTTCATCAGTCCGCAGGTCGCAAAAGGCCATCTGGAAGATGATATGAATCCCTGATTTCAATAGATATACTCCACGTCCGATTTCCTGAAGCGGAGAATCCTCGTGTCTTTCGGCCCGGCCCCGTTCTTATAGACGTAGAGTCCGGCCATGCTGCCTCCCATGTACCAGCCTTCTCCCGAAGGGGAATGCACGCTGAACAGGATATTGTTGCAATGCCCGTAATGTTCTATTCCGGCCTCGTTCCACTGCGCTCCGGGGCCATACCATACAAGAGGCTCATGCTCGGGAAAATCCGGGGACGACATGGCTATGTATATCAGGTCGGAAAGTACCAGCGTCCCTACCTGAACATCGTTTTTGCGCCTCTGCCGACGGCTGACGGCCGAATGTCCGTTCCATGGTTCGACGAGGCTGTGCGTCCCGTCCCACATCATCCATACCGTTGATGTCGCGTCAAAAAGGCGGTTGTAGTCCTCCATAGACGGCAGTTCATAGCCATCCGGAGACAGGGCGTCGGCAGGAAGCCTGTTGATATTCACCTGCGACGGGGCATAGCCTTCCATCGCCGGGCTGCCATCGATGTCCGCCACTTTCATACCTTTGCCGCTGTCCCCGATATATGCCCACTGCCACAGATCCCTGTATTCTTCCGCAGTGGCGGACTCCAGATAGTCGAAAACAGTCATTCCTGCAGCAGCGGCCGGGTCAGAAGATGAAAGTATCTGGTCATTGAAATCCCTTGAGTCTCCCATCGAATTGTATTTGCACCACCACACACCATGCAGCCACGTCACTGGAAGCCCCCAGTTGCGTCTGGAAACGATATATTCTTCCCTTTGCGTGCCATCAGAAGCATTTCTGATCACGATCGAGGCTCGCTGTCTGCGGCCGTCAGCCGACCTGTCGTTCGGCCGCCATCCGCCGATTACCCGCCATCTGTCCGTACTGCCAGCCTCTTTCTCGACTTTCATCCACGGGTCCTCGCCGTCCGGGAACTCCACACTGATTTCCTTTCCTTCCGGCAGGACAAACACCCCGAACTCATTATCTGCATACCCCTCGAATTCATGCGAATAAAACTCGTTGTCGAAGTCAAGGCCGCCTTCAAGAAGTGTCGGGTTGGCTGAGAGCACCAGACCTATACTGTCTTCAGGATAGACATTTGACAGTCCAGCCCGGCGGAACTTCAATGTGACATGCCCGCTGCCGACACCGGGAGCATAGAGGCCTTTCCTTACCCGGAACATGTTCATGCCGTCCTGACCTGATGCCCGTACACCACTGTTCTCCGGCAGCACTTCAAGCAGGTATGCACTCGAAGGCACCAGTTCAAGCATGTCTCTGCTGTCTACGGCAAAGACAAAATCAGTCTCCAAGTGCGGAAGGACAATCATTGTTCCGTCTTCTGACACTTCCACATCCGGAGGCAGGACAGTACGGGACAGGTCTATCCCGAGTCTGTCCCCGCTGTCAGGGACAAGGGATACATCCCCGCCTTCGTTCCAGTCCGCCACCGGCACATCCACAGCGATGTCTGCGACTTCTTTTTTACACGATGATATCGATACACCTGCCACAAGGCTCATCCCGAGCATGACAGGCCATATAAAAAATCCTTTCATAATATCTGTTCAGTCATAAATATATTCAACGGGACTCTTGATGCATCGCAATGTCCTCGTCTTCGTGTTATTCTGCGGCACATATTTCAGCCAGTTCTGCCCGGGGCGGTCAGCCGCGGCATATCCTTCCATAAGCCAGGAGCGCCCACCTTCACCGGCCGTAGCCATAAGAATCTGCATCCGGGCGATACTTCCAGACGACGTATTCCACTGGTGGCCGAGACCGTACAATACCCAATGGCTGCCGTCGGATTCAAAGTCATAGAATGCGACAGTCCCGTAGTTGTGCCCGAGAAAATCCACATCCCTCTCGGATATCTTCAGATTTACCGTCTTGCCTTCCCTGTTCACGAAAGAACGCTGTCCGACGCCCCCGAGATTGTAATCGTCGCTGGCGGCAAAAAATGCAAAATCTTCATAGGATGGAAGCCTGTAACCTGCAGGCGCCGATGACTCCGGTGCGAGAAGACCGTAATCCTGTCCGGATGACCGCATGCCTTCATGGTAGAACGCAGTCCCGTCATGTGCCAGCGGAAGACCGTCTGTATTTCCTCCCTGGTACTGGTCTCCCATGAGAGCGAGAAGTTCACCTTCCGGCATTGTCATGAGCATGTCCGCCAGAGCATCATGCGGGGCAGGGTCATTGCCGCAGGTAATCTGGTCTTCAAAAGAACGGGAGTCGCCGCGGAGATTGTATTTCGTCCACCACGTTTCCCCTATTTTCACCACAGGAAGGCCCCAGTTCACCCGGCTCACAGGATATTCCTCGCGGATGGAGCCGTCAGCCGATGAAAATACGAGGACACCATCCTGTATCCGCCCGTCAGCCCTGGTGTCATTGGGTTTCCATCCTGCCAGCAGCCTGTAGGAAACCTTATCCGACCGGGATGTACCACTGGAAGGGCTTTCGGAAGAGCGGACAATCTTCATCCATTCAGACTCTCCGTCAGGGAATTCGAGGCCGGGAACCATGTCATAAGGCAGAGTTATCCGGGCTATCTCCCCTTCCACATATCTTCCGAAATCGCATCTGCCGTCCCGGCCGAAGGTAAGTTCACCGTCTACATCGGCCGGATGGGACTTGAGGACGAGCACAATCCTGCCGGTATGGAGACTGCCGTCATGCACGTCAATATGGATGCGTCCGTCTTCTGTACCCGGAAGCCTTCTGAGTGCAGAGACTGGCAGGGCAGCGACTCCTGTAAGCCCGGCTCCCGTATTCCGGCGCATTCCTATGGAAACCCCGTCTATGGTCCCGTCAACAGTAACCTGTGATGACGGCTCGGCAAGAATGGCCAGAGTAAATTCTGCACCATAGTGAGCCACGGTGACAGTGTCCCTGGATTCATTGACCGCGACTCCTGCAGGGAAAGACGAGTTCTCCACGTCCACAAGGGCGCGGACAGTCCCGGAGGCCGAAGAACCGTCCCCTGTTTCCCAGTCCCCGTCTGTCACATCCAGAGACAATGAAGCACCGTTACCTCTGACGGCGATATTATATACATGGTTCCGGGAAAGAGTCCCCGGCAGACGGGACTCCAGCCTCACGAGACCACCGTCCGCTGACACTAAAGCCTCTACACAGACTGTACGGCCCGACTGTTCCGGCACATACGCCAGCACTTCCCTGCCGTTCTGAAGAGGGTCCTGTGAAAAATCTTTTGTAAAGTCCGCCGTACCGGCATCCGCCGCATCCTGTTCGCCCGCCTGCAAAACGGACAGGGCAGAATGCACGGGAGCAGTATCTGCCCCACCCGGGAATATACGCCCTGAAGCGGCAAGTCCTCTTATGGACACAGACATGACTTTCACACCTTTCTCGTATGATGACATGTCTATTCTTGCGACACTTCTAAGCATCCTTGCCTCGGCAATTTTGCCGGAAACCTTGTCCATTGCAAGAGAGCCCGTCATTGCGAGTCCTTCCGATGTCATATCCCCGGCTGGAACCGTAAGGCCAAGCAATTCTTCCTCGGAAGTCACCCCTTCGACTATACCCTGGAGCCCCTCGGCTCCGGAAATGTTTGCGGCAAGATACAGAACTCCCGTACGTGCCTTTGTCCCCAGGTAATACTTCCCTCGGCCTGCAGGGACAGGAGCAATGATTTCTTTCAGACGCCCGTCTTTCACGAGATATGCCTGAAGAGATGTTATTTCCGCTCCGGCATCGGCATCTGCGGACTGTCCGGTTCCTGTCATAGGAAGCACTGAAAGCCTTACTTCAGCCGGGCTCTGCAGCACATCGCCTGACAGAGATTTTTCCGGCGAGCATCCTGCCGCAAGAATGCCGAGGACAGATACTGCCGGCAGAAAATATTTTCTGAAAGTCATTTCAATCATAATTTGGCAAATATTTGTGTTATATATACTGGTTCGGATTTGAGGCACTGTCGAGATAGTCCGGTGAATCCACCGGCATCTCCGACAGGTGCGACACATAGAAATTGTTCATAAGTTCCTGAGCCCATGGCCCGTAGGTAAACGAACTGCTGTGGTTGTAGCCCATGACATGCCCGAGTTCGTGGAACATCACCTCACAGGCATACAACGAGGTATAATGGCTGAACCATCCTCCCTGATATGCTCCGAAAGTGCTTCCTCCGCCAAGTCCGACAACTCCGTTTCCCGGATATACGAGGCCCACATTTACGGTTCTGGTCTGGCGCATCTGGCCCAGTATGGTCTCGACACTCACCTTGTCATCCACTCCCCCGTTGCCGTAGAGCCTGTCGGTATTTTCCCTGAGTATGGCCTCGTGTTCGGGCATATCTATCATATAGGTGAAATTGAGGAAGAACGCCACAGCCTCACGGCAATGCACTGGCCTTATCCCCATCCAGTTGCCTTGCGGGCCTCCGTCAGGAAGTGCAGGGTCGCCTCCGTAAAGGTCGAACCGGATATTCCAGCCGTGCCGGATCTTCTGCAGCCTGGCCCAGTAGGGATCACTCGAAACGATTTCAAATTCGGCAGACGAGAGTTCCTGCGGAGACAGGCGCGGGATATCCACAATACGTCCCGTATCTGTCCTGTACCAGCCGTTTTGGGCACACACTGGCAGCATGTACGAGAAATCTGCAAATGCAGGGACTACATCGAAATATGCCAGATCAACGAAACTCTCTCCCGAACCGGGAATCCGGGCCCTTACCAGGACGTCTGTCAAGTCTCTCGGAGAATAGAATCTGGCCGACAGATGCCCCTCTCCGGTCACGGAAAACTGCAGAGGACGCGCAGTATTGAAATTCCGCAGGGTCTTGTCGGTGTATATTCCGTGCGGCTCGTCATCCTGGAGTATCCTGCCATGCCCGCCCGATTCATACAGGCTGCGGGTCATGAACATCGTTCCGCAACCGTCTTCAGGATGTACGGCATCCACATTGATTTCCGAGATGCGGTTCGGCCCGACAGCGGGGAGTTCAAAAGAATACAGTCTCCGGACGGTATTCCCCCTGTAATCCCTTGTCTGTATCTCGACACTCCCATGTACCGGCCCGCCATTGGCAGAAGGCATCAGATAATGGCTGCGAGATCTGTCCAGCGGTATAAGGTAACGGCCTTCAACGTCCCTGCCGTCCGGCATACCGGATGAAGGCGTCTCACCAGGGCCTGTGCCGCGGGAAACAGCAAATTGGCCTCCTGCGGAAATGGAAGAATACAATACAGGCCCATCCAGGACAGCCTGCATCGAGATGACGGCATTTTCTATGTATTCATTGCTGAAGTCCACATTGAAATCCACCCTGCCGACTATCCTGCGCATCATGACAGGCCCTTTTACGTCGGTGAAGAGTTCATCGCCTCCAGGCCCTTTCCTGACACTGACTCTGAATGGAAGGGCTGTATGAAAATATTCTGCTGCAAGAGGCCGGTCAAGGTTTTCGTCGACACTGAGCCAGATATCCGAAATATTCCCGACCTCATGCACCGTCACCCCGTCATCCCGGCTGTCGCCTGCGATACCGAGAGCCAAAAGCGTATATTCGCCTTCTCCCAGCCTTTCGATTCGTATCGAGGATGTCGCAGCATCATAATATCCTTTCATGTCGTGCACGCGCTGTCCGTCAGTATCTGCAACCATGAACTCCACCCTGTCAAAACGTATGGTTTCGCGTCCGTTGTCTCCGGCCCCTTCATAGCCGCTTCCTGAAAGGACAAAAGAAAGTCCATGGCCGGATGGGACAGTAATATCGTCCATGACCTGCTCTTTCGAACAGGAGAGAAAGACCGCGGCTGCTGCCGCCAGCACCAAAAGTTTATTCTTCAATTCCATTTCTTCTTATTTTTGTCTAATTTTGTTTTTGACGGCGGCAAAGATATCACTGCGTGCGGTCTAATACGGTAACAAATGTTACACGCGACTGCAATTCCGCCTGATTGCCGGTCTGGACGCCGGATTTGCCGTCAGCCTTAAATCCACGCCTATGCAGACTGAGCCGATACTTGATATGCCACTCTTCAGGAACTGCGACATCGACACTGCCGCAAGAATCCTTGAAAAATCTCCCGGCAGATACACTTTTTATGAAAATGGGGACATCATCGCCATGCAGGGATATGCATGCAGAGCGGTGCTGCTTCTCAGTGAGGGCAGCGCATATGCAAAGATGATAAGCGAAGAGGGGAAGGAATTTACACTCGATACACTGTCTGCCCCCGAGACACTTGCATCCGCATTCGTCTTCAGCACCGAAGGCACCTACCCTGTCACCATCATAGCCTCAGGCCAATGCGGCATATGGTCTTTGGGGCGGGAAACATTGAGAAAACTGGTGGCGGAAGACAGGAATATTCTGGACAATTACCTGCGCATTATATCAGACCACAGCATGTTTCTCAGCCGCAGGCTGAATGAGTTTGCACTCCAGACCCTGTCTTCAAGGATTGTCAGTTACATAGAACACAACGGCGTCCTCAACAACATTCAGGAAGCCGCATTTATCCTCGGGGTCGCCCGCCCGTCGCTTTCGAGGGCACTCGGGCAGCTCGTGGAGCAGGGCGTCATCGTTAAAAATGCCGACGGCTACATTATTGTCTGAACTAATTGCTGATTATGAATACCGAAAAGGAAAAGTGCCTGCGTGGAGAACTTTATGACGCGAATAATGATGCGGAACTGGCGGCAGAGAGGCTGATGTGCAAGGATATTTGCCATGAATACAACAGTCTGCGGCCTTCCGAAACCGGACGGCGGAAAGAACTCATAGCCGGACTGTTGGGCAAAACAGGGAAAAGTTTTCTGATAGAACAGCCTTTCTACTGCGATTACGGTTATAACATAGAAATCGGAGAGAATTTCTATGCCAATGTCAACTGCGTGATTCTGGGCGGAGCCAGAGTCAGGTTCGGCGACAATGTTTTCATCGCACCGAACTGCGGCTTTTATACCGCGGGGCATCCTTTCGATGTGGAACTGAGGAACCGCGGACTGGAATACGCCAGACCCATAACCGTCGGCAATAATGTCTGGATTGGCGCACAGGTCTGCGTTCTGCCCGGAGTGACTATCGGAGACGATTGCGTCATCGGTGCCGGAAGCGTGGTTAACAGGGATATTCCCGCCGGCTGCCTGGCCGCAGGAAATCCCTGCCGCATAATCAGAAAACTCTAAAAAGGAACAATATGAGGATTATTTTCGTCTGCCACGGGAATATATGCAGGAGTCCGATGGCGGAATTCATTATGAAGGACCTTGTCCGCAAGGCCGGTATGGAAGATAAGTTCGAAATCAGTTCTGCCGCCGTATCCCGTGAAGAGGAAGGGAATCCCATCTATCCCCCGGCAGCCCGAATGCTGCGGAGCAAGGGAATACCTTTCAGCGGGCACAGAGCGCACAGGATATCGGCATCGGAAGCCGCCCGAGCCGATCTTATCATCATAATGGACAGTTCGAACCTGCGTATCATCAGGCAGATAATAGCCCCAGAAGATTTCGGCAAGGTTCACTACATGATGGAATTCGCCGGTGAAGGATGTCGGGACGTCGCGGATCCCTGGTACACCGGAGACTTCGCCCAGACATACGCGGATCTCCTCGCCGGCTGCCGGGGGCTGCTGGAGCATGCCGCCAATCCAAATCCGCAGAACAATTATTCCAGTATCGGTTCATGAACCGGTTTCGCATTTACTTCAACGCAAATTCCGATGCACTATCAAATGCCTATTGACTATCAATAGTTTACGACTTAAAAGATAGGAATCTCAAAAATTTACTTGTTTTTTCGCAAAAAATCGAAGATTTAACGTTTTTTTTCATCGACTCCCTCCGAACAGAGGGGAAAGAGGCAAAAACAGCCCTTTCGGGCCCCGACAGACTCCCTCCGCAAAGATAGGGCATGTCGGGGTTTATTTCGCCAAAAAGGGATGTGAAATTGAGGATGGATTCACGGATATTTTCGGGTTCCAAGTGTGATGTATTTGGTGCTTGATTGGACTGGCCGTTGGGAACCGACCTTTGCCTCGGGTCGCTTATAAGTTTTTGCAGTCAAAATAGAAAATGGCTGGAACCATTTAGCCATAGCGCAGCCATCTTTTTTCTTCCCTCATTTTGACTTTACTTTAATGAACGTATATATGAATACGGGGATAAAGTATGCTGCTGTCGAAAAAGTAGACACGGGAGGGTAGAAAAAGATTGAAAGTTGTAACTTTGGTGATCATTGGAAGTCGCCTCCGGAGAGAGGGGCGAAGCCCCGAACGGCGGGGCGACTTCCGGCGGCCCGAAGTCAGCGGCAGTCCCATCTACCGGA
>CALVBH010000049.1 GCA_944325765.1 uncultured Bacteroidales bacterium | reverse complement strand
TGACTGTTAATCAGAGGGTCCCAGGTTCAAGTCCTGGTTCAGGAGCAGTTAAGGAACCAAGGGGCTGCGTCAAAATGATAAATTTTGCGCAGCCCCTTTAGGTGTGTTGGAACTGATAAAATGCAAGGCATTGAGGGTGAGGACGACAGGAGTTTTTCTTTTGTAGACGACTATGATAAAACTGCAGACACCGGTGGAAATCCGGCCCGGCAAAGTAAGGATTTCCCGCAATGACAGGATAACGGTACTCGGGAGCTGTTTTGCCGACAATATCGGTCGCAGAATGCAGGAACTCGGTATGGACGTATGCCTGAATCCTTTCGGGACAGTGTATAACCCTGCATCCATGGCAGAAGCCGTGAAAAGGCTCGGTTCCGGCAAGCCTTTCGGGAAGGAGGACTGCCGGATGATGGGAAGCGGCGCCGGTATGGTCTGCTCGTTCAGCCACCACACTTCTTTCGCACGGAAAACGGAGGAGGAGTTTCTGGAAAACGCCAACCGCTCGCTGTCGGAAGCCGCGGATTTCTTCCGGGAAAGCGGGAAAATGATCCTGACACTGGGGACTGCCTGGTGCTACAGGCACATCGGGACAGGCAGCATCGTCTCAAACTGCCTGAAGATAGACGGGAAGGAATTCGTCAGGTTCAGACTCGCCGTCGGAGAAATCGTGCGCCTGCTGAAAGAAATCGCCGGCAGCGGGGAGCGCGAAATCATTTTCACTATAAGCCCGATAAGGCATCTGCGCGACGGAGCGCACGAAAACCAGCTGAGCAAGGCCGCGCTGCTGCTTGCCGTCGATGAAATCTGCAGGGAATTTGCTTTCTGCGACTATTTCCCCGCATACGAAATAATGATGGACGAGTTGAGGGACTACAGGTTCTATGCAGAAGATATGGTGCATCCGTCCGTTCAGGCCGTGGAACATATCCGGGAACTTTTCTGCGAAAGCGTGATGTCAGAACAGGACAGGGAATGGCTCAGGGAAGCGGAAAAAACGGCACGTCGTATGAGGCACAGGGACATACTGGCGAAGTAGCCGGATCCTTCAGCTTCGCTTGAGGACGACAGAAAGGCGCTCAGGACGACGGGAAAGCGCCAGCATGGCAGCAGGGCGCTCAGGACGACAGGATGGGTCAAATTCGGTAAGGCGGGACTGTCCCGTCATCTATGAGACGGCGGAGAACCGTCAGGTAATCCGGTGAAAATCCGGCACCCGGAGCGCCGAAGACGAGATTGACATCCGTCAATGTATACTCTCCGCCCTTTTCCCCGATTAATTTCACCAGCGCCTCTTCCGTAGCCTTCTCCATTCTGGAATCCGCGGCCCTTTTCCGGCAGACATCGCAGGTGCCGCAATCCTCCGTCTCTTCCTGTCCGAAATACTTCAGCAGGAAACGGCTGCGGCATACATCGTCTTCCTCCGCATATTCTTTCATGGCCCCGGTACGGGCAGCCCACGATGTTTTCAGGCGTTCGAGCCGCTCCGGCGAAAGTTTCACGTTCTTCGGCATCAGCCTGTTTTCCTTCAGGTAGAGCACGGAAGAATGATCGGCGGGAATATACCTTATTATATGTTCCACCGACAGGTTGTACAGCAACTGACGGAGTTCGGGCACATCCACTCCAGTCCTGCCGGCGACAAAGTCCTCGTCAATGCGCACCGGAAACGAGAACAGTCCCGTATAGGTTCTCATCAGCACCTCCAGGAGCAGTTCCATCTTCGGGTCCGGAAGTTCCGCATCGTAAAGGTCCGTCCTCGACACCGTAATCCGGACCCGCGCCTGGATGTCCGTATCCTCCATAAAGACCCAGTGTCCCTCCCGTTCGATATATTTGACGGCATTGTACGCCGAAGACATGTTCAGCCTGAAACGCCGGCAGAATTCGGCCATGTCGAATTTCAACTCCCTTCCCTCTCCCGTATCGTACGGTATTCCGAAAAACACATGTACCTTGTGATATATGTCCTCGATATATTCCAGGTCCGGGAAAGATACATTTTCCAGCTGTTTAAGTTTCCTCAAATCGGTGGCATTCCACAGCAGGACCGCATACGAACGCTTTCCGTCCCTGCCTGCGCGGCCGGCTTCCTGAAAGTATGCTTCCGGACAGTCCGGGAGCTCGAAATGCACCACGAAACGTACGTCCGGCTTGTCGATACCCATACCGAAGGCATTGGTACATACCATAATACGGATTTTGTCCGACTTCCATTCCTCCTGCCGGGACATTCTGACAGGATACGAAAGTCCGGCGTGATAAAAGGATGCCGAAAGTCCGGCTCCGGAAAGGAATGCAGCCAGTTCCTCGCACTTTTTCCTGTTCCTGACATAGACGATGCCCGTGCCCGGAACGGACCGGCAGATATTCAGAAGCTGGCCCAGTTTGTCCTCCCTGTTTCTGACGATGTATGAAAGGTTCGGCCGCTCGAAACCGGATTTTAGCAGAAGCTTTTCCCGGAATCCGAGCCTGTCCATAATATCATCGGCCACAGCCGGCGTAGCCGTTGCCGTAAGGGCAATGACTGGGGCGTCGCAGACTTTGCGTATTCCGGCGATTTTCAGATAGTCGGGGCGGAAGTCATAGCCCCACTGGGATATGCAGTGAGCCTCGTCCACGACTATGTAACTGACGTTCATATCGGCGAGGCGGTCCCTGAACGCCGCCGTGGAAAGCCGCTCGGGTGACAGATAGAGGAACTTGAAGTCGCCGTAGACGGCATTGTTGAGCGTCAGCTCTATTTCCCCTTTGGACATGCCGGTATATACGGCGAGAGCCTTGATGCCGCGCGCATTCAGATTCTGGACCTGATCCTTCATCAGGGCTATGAGCGGGGTTATGACGAGGGCGATTCCATCCTTCATCATAGCCGGGACCTGGAAGCATACCGATTTTCCTCCTCCGGTAGGCAGTATGGCGAGGACATCCCTGTCCGACAGAGCTGCATCCACGATTTCCTTCTGCATACTTCTGAATGAGGTGTAACCCCAGTATTTCTCCAGCACTTCTACAGCTTCCATTTTCATCCCCGTTGGCATATTTTGTGCAGATAAAGACCCCCGGTTTTTACCGGAATCACTGCTGCAAAGACAAAATTAAAATAAAATTTGTGCAGTCGCAAAAAAATTCTATTTTTGCACGGATATACCGGATGGATTTGGTGTATTGAGCACGTAAACTTTTAAACACTTTGATATTATGAGTAAAATTGATTTGACTAAGTACGGTATCACAGATGTGAAGGAAATTCTCCACAACCCGTCCTACGAAGTGCTTTTCGAGGAAGAGACCAAAGAGGGTCTTGAGGGTTACGAGAAAGGTCAGGTAACCGAGCTCGGTGCTGTCAATGTAATGACAGGTATCTACACCGGACGTTCCCCTAAAGACAAATTCTTCGTTTACAACGATGCCAGCAAGGACACCGTATGGTGGACTTCTGACGAATACAAAAACGATAACAAACCTTGCTCTGAAGAAGCATGGGCCGACCTCAAGGCAAAGGCTGTGAAACAGCTCTCAGGCAAGAGACTTTTCGTGATGGATACTTTCTGCGGAGCAAACCCTGCCACCCGTCTTAAAGTGCGTTTCATCATGGAAGTGGCCTGGCAGGCACATTTCGTAAAGAACATGTTCATCCGTCCTACCGAGGAAGAACTCGCAAACTACGGCGAACCTGATTTCGTATCGTTCAACGCAGCCAAGGCAAAGGTCGAGAACTACAAGGAACTCGGTCTGAACTCCGAGACTGCCACTGTCTTCAACCTCAAGACAAACGAGCAGGTTATCCTGAACACGTGGTACGGCGGCGAGATGAAGAAAGGTATCTTCTCCATCATGAACTACCTCAACCCGCTCCGCGGCATCGCTTCCATGCACTGCTCCGCAAACACCGACAAGGAAGGAAAGAGCACTGCCATCTTCTTCGGACTTTCAGGAACAGGCAAGACCACCCTTTCCACCGACCCTAAGAGACTCCTCATCGGTGACGACGAGCACGGCTGGGACGACAACGGCGTATTCAACTACGAAGGCGGCTGCTATGCAAAGGTCATCAACCTCGACAAGGAAAGCGAGCCTGACATCTACAACGCCATCAAGAGGGATGCCCTTCTGGAGAACGTGACCGTAGACGCAAACGGCAAAATCGACTTCGCTGACAAGAGCGTTACCGAGAATACCCGTGTATCCTACCCTATCGACCATATCGAGAACATCGTAAAACCGGTTTCAAAGGGTCCTCACGCAAAACAGGTCATCTTCCTGTCAGCCGATGCATTCGGAGTGCTTCCTCCGGTTTCCATCCTGACTCCGGAACAGACCCAGTACTACTTCCTTTCAGGCTTCACCGCCAAACTTGCAGGTACCGAGCGCGGAATCACAGAACCTACTCCTACCTTCTCAGCCTGCTTCGGTGCAGCATTCCTCTCACTCCACCCGACCAAATACGGTGAGGAACTCGTGAAGAGAATGAATGCAGTGGGTGCAAAGGCATATCTTGTAAACACCGGCTGGAACGGAACAGGAAAACGTATTTCCATCCGCGACA
>CALVBH010000048.1 GCA_944325765.1 uncultured Bacteroidales bacterium | reverse complement strand
GTTTATGAGAATGTCCAATGGACATTCGAAAGCGAGCAGCGACGGCAGGTGGGGAGAACGAATGGGGGTGGCGCCCCTTGAAAAGGGGCTGTCGCCACAGCGACTGGGGTTTAAAACAATCGGATTTTGAAGAAATCCGTAACGACGGTTCGACGAATTCCCTGGTGCTGAACAATATAAATTCGTCGAACTGGCGTTATTTACGATATATGGCGAAAAATGCGGAGCCGCTGCCGGACATGGAGGCATACACCGCACCCGAATCGTATAACGATGCTTTCAGATTCTCCAGAGCAGGATACTTCTCGAAAACAGTCCGTTCGAAAGCATTCGAAATCCTGTCTTTCCACTCTTCCACCGGCAGGGCCAGCCGGGACAGAAGCGGAACATCCGGAATCCGTGGAACGATACCGCGGTATGCATCGGCCGTCGGGACAGAAACGCCCTCCGGTATCACTACCTGGATTTCATAATTTTCATAAAATCCGTCCGGGAGCCGGTATTCCGACAGGATTTCGCCCCTTCCGCACCCGAACATCGGCCGGTCGTACAGAAAAAATGTGCAGTCGCTGCCGAGTTCTGCCGTATAGACCGCCATAGATTCTGCCGACAGGCCGAGTCCGAACAGGCTGTCCAGCATTTTCAGGGCGAATGCAGCATCGGCAGAGCCGCCTCCCAGTCCTGCCCCGACGGGAGAAATCTTTTCCAGATAGATTTTCACAGGACCGAGAGCATAATCCCTCGCGAGAATACGATAAGCGCGGACGGTCAGGTCTTCGAGAGGATTCCATCCGACGCCGTCTTTTTTCGCGATGGTAACCATTACCTTTCCGTCATCCGAGACAGCCTGGACCAGCTGACCGGAAGCGGCATCATAGCCTGACATCAGAGCCGGCAGAGTAGAGGCGTATTCTTCTCCCTTTACGATTTCAAGAGTATCGCATATCCCATGATACGGAACGAAAAGAGTCTCGATATCATGGAAACCGTCCTGGCGCTTCCTGAGTACGTCCAGACCGATATTGATTTTCACATACGGTTTCCCTGTCATTTCAGAACCGGTTTCTTATCGTTTGTTCCACCATTCCTGCCAGCGCATCCCTGTCACGGCCTTCCGGAAGAAAATCCAGGACAGGAGAAAGGAAAGAAATCATCTGCAGGACCTTGGCCTCCCTTTCAGGAATACCGCGGGAACGCATATAGAACTGTTCGTTTTCATCCAGCCTGCCGACTGCCGCCCCGTGGGAACATTTGACATCATCCGCATAGATTTCAAGCTGAGGACTGGTATCCACCCTCGCTTCATCGGACAACAGCAGGCTCTGGTTTTCCTGGTATGCTTCGGTTTTACAGGCATCCTGACAGACCACAATCCTGCCATTGAATTCCACCCTGGCAGTTCCTCCGACTATTCCCCTGAACGACTGATAGGAAGAACATTGCCCCTGACTGTGCGTCAGATTCACATTTATCCGGAGTCTCTCGTTTTCCGGGCACAGATATATCCCGAAAAGTCTGCACACGGCACCCGCTCCGGCCATCTCAACGTTGAAATCCAGATTCGTTTCGCCGGTTCCCGGAAGTACAAGAGCCATAATTTCAGCCTCCGCATTCCCTTCCAGGACAATATGCCGCCCGGCTCCGCCGGCCGCAATGACCCTGAATCCTTCCGCCGTCTTCACGAAAGGGAGATTTTCCGTTTCCTCTCCTATTACATACAGGACCTTGTCCCTGGTGCCGGACCTCAATATTCCGTTTTCGTCTTTCCCGGTCATGGCGAATCAGTTTATACTGTCGTACCCCTGTTCCTCAATCTGCGCCACCAGTTCTTTCCCGGCAGTGCGTACTATCCGTCCGTCCTTCAGTACGTGGACGATGTCCGGTACTATGTAGTCGAGAAGTCTCTGGTAATGGGTGATGACTATCGCAGCCTTTTCAGGTGTCTTGAGCGTATTTACCCCCTGGGCCACTATCCGCAGGGCGTCCACATCGAGTCCGCTGTCGGTCTCGTCCAGTATGGACAGGACCGGATCCAGCATGGCCATCTGGAAAATCTCGTTGCGTTTCTTCTCTCCTCCTGAAAAACCGACATTCACCTCCCGCCTGGCAAATTCCTGTTTCATCTGGACCAGTTCCATCTTTTCCTTCATCAGTTTCAGGAACGCACCGGCCGAAAGAGGAGCTTCGCCACGCGCTTCACGCCGTGAATTCACCGCGGTCTTTATGAAATTCGTGATAGTCACGCCCGGTATCTCCACCGGATACTGGAACGACAGGAAAATCCCTGCCCAGGAACGTTCTTCAGGACTCATCGACAGAAGATCCTGCCCCAGGAACGTAACCTTTCCGGCCGTCACGATATACTGTGGCTTGCCGGCCAGAACCGATGAAAGAGTGCTCTTTCCGGCTCCGTTGGGACCCATTATTACATGGACTTCACCGCGGCGGACCGTCAGGTCCACTCCTTTCAGTATTTCCTTGTCTTCAGTCCGGGCTTCAAGTCCCTCTATTTTCAGTAGAATATCGTTATCCATGATATATGCGTTTTCTTTTACAATCAAGCTTTTGCCCTGTACAGTCTCGACCAGTTCCACAGCGAAGCCACGCCATTGACAAGATAGAGGCCGCAGACTACAGGCATGAATATGTGGCCTACCGAGATATGCAGCGCTATCTGGGTGCAGTTTACCAAAAGCCAGGCTATCCAGCAATCCCATTTTTTCAGTGCGGAAAGGAACTGCGCCACCAGAATAAGAACGGTCACGCAGGCATCCAGATACGGGACAGGGTCGGCAGGGAAAACTCCCGCAAACCATCTGCTTCCCAAAAAACTCAGAAGCCACCCCCACAGTGCGGCCAGTACGAAAACGGAGACTGCGGCGGCTGCTCTCTGCCTCCATGTCAGCATCGAGACTCTCAGCGAGCCGTGGTCCGCCGAACTTTCTTCGCCCTTTTTCGGATGAGTCCAGCGATAATGTCCGAGAATATTTATTCCCAGGGAAACCGGCTGCAGGAGCAGGCTTGCATATAAATGCTTGTTCCAGAACATAAGAAACAGAAGTGCCGTGTACAGATAGCCTACCCAGAAATTGTATTTGCTGTTCCTGCCGGCAAGCACGACACAGGCCAGCCCGACGGCCGAAGTAACCAGGTCGACAAGCAGTACCGGAGTGTCTCCCCCGAGAGTGAATAGAGTATAATTGATTATCTCTGACATCATAAAACAAAAATATTATCCCACCGAACCTTCGAGTGAGACCTGCAGGAGTTTGCGTGCTTCGACGGCGAACTCCATCGGCAGTTTGGACAGGACTTCCTGTGCATAGCCGTTCACGATCAGACCTACCGCATCTTCAGGGCCGATTCCCCGCTGGTTGCAGTAAAAAAGCTGCTCCTCGCTTATCTTCGAAGTCGTGGCTTCATGCTCCACGACGGAAGAACTGTTCGAATTCACGATACGGGGGAAAGTATGCGCCCCGCATCTGTCACCTATCAGAAGGCTGTCGCACTGGGAGTAGTTTCTGGAATTGTCCGCTTTCGCATTGATCTGCACCAGACCTCTGTAACTGTTCTGGCTGTGCCCTGCGGAAATTCCCTTGCTGATAATCCGGCTGCGCGTATTCTTCCCGATATGTATCATCTTGGTTCCCGTATCTGCCTGCTGCATGTTGTTCGTAACGGCTACCGAATAGAACTCGGATGACGAATCGTCTCCTTTAAGAATGGTGCTCGGGTATTTCCAGGTTATGGCCGACCCCGTCTCTACCTGTGTCCAGGAAAGGTGGCTCCCCCGGCCTTTGCAGATGCCGCGTTTGGTCACGAAATTGAAAATGCCGCCACGTCCCTGCGCATCGCCCGGATACCAGTTCTGCACGGTAGAATATTTGACATCCGCACCTTTCTCCACCACGATTTCCACTACGGCTGCATGAAGCTGGTTTTCATCCCGCATCGGAGCCGTGCAGCCTTCGAGATAGCTGACGTATGAATCCTCGTCCGCCACGATGAGCGTCCGCTCGAACTGTCCCGTACCGCGTGCATTGATACGGAAATAGCTGGAAAGTTCCATCGGGCAGCGCACGCCTTTCGGAATGTAGCAGAACGAACCGTCGCTGAATACGGCGGAATTGAGCGCAGCGTAGAAATTGTCGCCTGTCGGGACGACAGAAGCGAGATACTTGCGGACAAGGTCGGGATATTGCCGGACGGCTTCGGAAAACGGGCAGAAGATGATTCCCTTTTCGGCGAGGGCTTTCCTGAAGGTCGTCTTTACCGATACGGAATCGAATACCGCATCCACGGCCACTCCTGCGAGGGCCTCGCGCTCATGCAGCGGAATACCGAGCTTTTCGAACGTCGCTTCAAGCTCCGGATCGATTTTGTCCGGTCTCTCCTGACGAGGCGCCGCAAAATATATTATGTCCTGAAAGTCTATTTCAGGAATATTCAGGTGCCCCCATCGGGGCAATGTCATTTTCTGCCATTTCCGGAAAGCGTCGAGACGGAATTCGAGCAGCCACTGCGGTTCTTCCTTCTTGGCGGAAATCAGCCGTATGATGTCTTCGTTCAGGCCTTTCGGAATGAATTCCTGCTCGACATCGGTCACAAAGCCGTGCTCGTATTCCTGAGTCGTAATTTCCTTCAGTATATCTTTTCCCTCGGACATATCCTGTCAATTTTCCAAGGTGCAAAGATAGAATTTTTATATATCTTTGATACGACTAACCGCTGATTATATGAAAAACAGGACTAAAAACCGTTTTGTTGCAGGCGTTTGCGTCATACTTGCGTTTGTGTGCTCCGGCATTGCGACGGCAGGAGCAGGAAGTTACGGGACAAAATACGGAAATATCAGAACCGTGGTAAACGGACAGACATTGTCTTTCAGGCAGACCGGAGAAAATTCGGCTGAACTGACGGCCGGAAACTACAGCGGCAGACTCATAATCCCGGCCTGGGTAGAACACGGCGGTAAACTCCTGGAGGTGACGTCTATCGGAGAAGGGGCGTTCTGCGGGTCCGGAATCACGGAAATCATCGTACCTCCGACTGTCAAGGAACTGGACAATCCGTTCAGACTCAGCACTTCCGCCCAGGCGCCTGTCAAGTCTGTCCGGTTTTTCTCGCGGCCGGAGCATTTCCGGGGAATAATTCCGCACAATGCCCTGACGGAACTCAAGAAAATGAAAGAACCGGTGAAAGCCGGAGACAAATGGCAGGTGAGCGGGTTCAAGGTCACTGATATTCTGCCGTATCATCTGCTTGCGGTACGCAGCGACCGCACCGGAGGGACTGGCATAACGTCATACGACTCTACCCTCATTCCTTTCGAATACGAGGATTTCGATGCGATGTACAGCGACTGGGACGGCTATTTTTCGTTCGGCGTCGTAGTGAAAAAGAACGGGAAATGGGGAATGGTCGATTTCAACAACAAAGTTCTCATCCCTTTCAAATACGATTCTCCGGACAGGATGGGATCCGCGAAGAAAATCGAAAAGAAAATGCACAAGGCGTTCGGCAAAGTATACGGTGATCTGGTCCATACCGTGTCCGAGGATATGTCATATACCATCCATGATGCCGCCGTCCCGTATCTGATGTGGCTGTGCGGTTTTATGAAGGATTTTACCGAGTTCCAGGCAGACGAAGCCCTCGCTGCATTGAAAGCAAAGCTTCCCTTTCTGTTCGAAGACAAGGAAGATACTGAAAGCGAAGAAGATGAAGGAGTCTACTCCGGACCTGTAAACAAAGCCGGACTGCCGCACGGGAAAGGCACATACACTGTCCGGGAGGCGGATTACTATAATGATATGTCAGCCCTGGTCCTGCTTGGCGAAGAAAGGCAGTATTATACGGAAGACGTCTATGAGGGGCTTTGGGCAGACGGCATGAAATACGGTGATTTTACCATGACCCGATCCGACAAGATCGACTGCCCGGAAGGACTTGATTCGTCGCTGGTCTTCACAGTCTCGGGATTTATCATAGGCGATGAGGTGTACGGGGATGCCACGATGGATTATCCTGACGGCTACAAATATGTGGGACAGGTTTCCGACGGATGGAAGCGCAACGGATACGGGACGGAATACGCTCCCGACGGAAGTTATTACCGGGGAGAATGGGAAAACAATGATTTCATTTCCGGCAATGCCCGCGTTGTTTACAATGACGGAAGCATTTATGCAGGAGCCTTCGCAGGCATGGAGCCTGCAGGACAGGGAAAACTTACTTTTCCTGACGGAACGTGGGTAGAAGGGGTTTTCCGCGGCTGGAAGCCTTTCGGAGAATATACCGTATGTAACATAAACGGGAAAATCAGAAAAAAGTCTTATGGCGAACCGTCATATCTGAACGTAAACGGAGAAACGTCCCTGAACGTGCGTGTCCCGCATTATTCATCCTCCAAGACTTTTCAGGTCGGTACGGACTGGAGCAGTTTCGAGGTTTCCGGGCTTCCTTCCTGGGCGAAGGTCTCCTCGAAAACCGCGTCTTCATTCACCCTGCGCATCGAGGCCAACAATTCCGTAAGTGTGCGTTCGTCGACTTTCCGTGTCAGGGCAGGGAACAAGTCCGTCAGAATATACCTTCTTCAGGATGAGGACAAATATGCCGTAAGCGGGGAAATAGAAAAATCCTGGGTCGTTTACGGGGCCACGCGCGGCATGGGGATGTATATGACGCAGGGAATCGAAGTCCATGTAGCCTTCAACGTAAACAATCTTTTAGACAAAAAGTGTCAGGCCGCCGTGTATTTCGAGTTCAGCAACGGACAGGTGCTCAACGACATAAACGGACAATACCGGGCGTCCAACGGGCAGGTAGCCGCTTATGAGAATTTCAGGCCGCCGTACACCGGGATCACCTACAATGACTTTACCCTGTATATTCCGTATTACGAACTGCATCTCGCGCCGGGAAAACACGACCTGCGGTATATGGTGCAGATTTTCGGACCGGACGGCAAACTCGTCTGCTCTTCCGGATACTTCAACTTCTCACTGATGACGTGGTGACACTTGCACGGGGAGACGGAGTCAGTTCTCAAACGCCCAATACAACATTGGCATTTATGTTGAGTTTTTTGCTGATGTCTCTTGCCACTTTCAAGGTTGGCTCGCCGCGTCCTGTCAGATAATCGCTTATACGCGCGGCTATGCTGAGAATACATTCTGGATTGCTTACCATAGTCCCGACAGGGCTTGAACCTGGGACCCCTGATTATGAGTCAGGTGCTACTAACCAGCTGAGCGGTGCTTTGCACAGTGGAAATCAGCGAGTTATGAAGCCTTGCTGCGACTATATGCCTTTTCTGCTTACACGTTTGCTTACACACTTTGAGTAAGTCGATGTTAGGTTAAACATAAAGTAATATCTTTGTAAATCAATAAATTGAGTTGTCTTAATCTCGTTGTTTTCTACTCATTCTTCAGCCTACGCCATAATTTAGAGCAAACTCTACAATAAATGCTGCGCCTCGGTATAATCCGAATAAATTCGGCTTCTACTCTCGACTTGCAGTTTATTTTCCCGATTTTTCATTTTATATACCCCCTCATTAGTGTCCACTAAAAAATCATAAAAGTTCTTTGAAAATATTGTAAGTTAGGCAATTACAAGGATAAAATGAGCGCGCCGATTTGAATTTATCTTTGCCAGACTATCGTAGAATGGCATATGAA
>CALVBH010000047.1 GCA_944325765.1 uncultured Bacteroidales bacterium | reverse complement strand
TTGAAAAGTGTGAAAAGTTTTCTATCTTTGCACATTATGCCGAAATATATTTTCAACAAGGAGACACTCAACTACGAGGAATGCACATACTCGGGGAAATGGAAAGCATTGCGGGGGATTCTCGTCTTCGCGGCGAGCGTCGCCGTTTCCGGTCTCTATATCTGGATATACACGTCCGTTCTCGGCTGCGACCTGCCGAAGACGGCGTTTCTCAAAAAGAACAACGACAGGCTGAATACCCGTCTCGAACTTCTTAACCGCAATATGGACACCGACGCCGAATATCTGGCGTCCCTCCAGTCCAGGGACAACGATATCTACCGCTCCGTATTCGGAATGAATGAAATTCCGGCAGAAGTCCGCAATGCCGGTTTCGGAGGTGTGGACAGGTATGCCTATCTTGCCTCCATCGACAGGACAGGGCTGCTCCGCCGCACTGAAATCCGGCTGGATGTGCTGACCAAGAAGGCGTATCTCCAGTCGAATTCATTCGACGAAATAGAATCCGTGGCCAAGAAAGCCGGCGATATGGCTGCCTGCATCCCTTCCGTCCCTCCGATTCTTCCTGACAGGAGCACGTACCGCATTTCCAGTTCTTTCGGATACAGGTCCGACCCGTTCCTCAGGACGACCAAGAGACATAACGGGATGGATTTCGCCTGCCATGTCGGGAATCCTGTATACGCCACTGCCGACGGGGTGGTGGAAACGGTCCGCGCCGGGTTGTACGGTTACGGGAAATATGTCATCATCGATCATGGCTTCGGATACAAGACCAGGTATGCCCATCTGTCCGAAATAGACGTGAAGAAAGGTATGACAGTCTCGCGGGGTTCCCTTATCGGGCTTTCCGGAAATTCCGGGCGTTCTTCAGGGCCGCATCTCCATTATGAAGTCATCTATATGGGCAAGTACGTGAACCCTGTAAATTTCATGGATCTCGGAATGTCCGTGGAAGAGTATGCCCAGGTGACTGAAAAGGCGTCTTCAGCCGCAGCAGTTGAAAATGATCCTGCCTGACGGCAGGGGGAGTTCTCCGATGGAAAAGAAGAAATACGTTTTCGACAGCGACAATTTCGAAGTGGAAAAGGCGGAACGGAAAGGGAGGAAATTCTTCCTTTCCGTTCTGAAACTTTTTCTGATAAGCATTGCCCTGACAGTAGTCTATTATGCCTTCTTCGCCCTGTTCTTCAGTACGGACAGGGAGAGGGCACTGCAGAACGAGAACCGGATGCTTGAAAGGATGTATCCCGAGATGGAAAAGAAGGCGGACCTGCTGAATGCTGCGGTGGAAGGTCTGAAAATCCGCGATGAAGAGATTTACGAGAACATATTCGAGGCCGAGGCTCCGGATCTGGACAGGATATACGGAAGGACGGGCTTCGTACTCACGGATTCGCTTTCTGCCATGGCGGTCGGAGATGAACTGGTGAAACTGACGGAAACGAAGGCCGATGCGCTGATGGAGAGTTCCCGCAGGATCGAGTCCAACATGATGCAAGTCCTCGAAATGTGTTCGGGGGAAGATTTCCGTTGCCCGCCGATGTTCCTGCCCGTAAGGGATTTTTCCATGTCTATGACAGGCGCTTCTGTGGGAAAGAAAATGAATCCGTTCTACAAGGTGACGGGAACGCACGGCGGTCTGGACTTTATGTCGAGCCTCGGAAGCGATGTCATCGCTTCCGCAGACGGGACAGTCATCAGGATTACGAAGTCCAGGAAAGGCTCCGGGAATGTCGTGGTGCTGGATCATGGCGGCGGATATACGACGGAATATGCACATCTCCAGGACATTGTTGTCCGAAAGGGAGCTTCCGTGAAAAGAGGCGAGGTAATAGGGCATGTGGGGATGAGCGGGACTTCCTACGCCCCGCACCTGCATTATGAAGTAAGGAAGGACGGAGTCGTTCAGGATCCTGTGAATTATTTTTTCGGGGTTCTGGCTCCGGATGAATATTATGACATGACGATGATATCCGTCGCCACCGGTCAGTCATTGGACTGATATTAGTCTCGCGATTATGCAGAAGATATATTATTCGATAGGCGAGGTCGCCGCTATTCTCGGCGAGAACGTTTCGCTGGTCCGTTTCTGGTCCGACAGTTTCCCGAAATTCATCCATCCTGTCAGGAATGCGAAAGGAAACCGGATTTTTTCCGCGGAGGACGTGGAGACGTTCAGGCAGATACATTTTTTAGTCAGGACAGGGCTGACACTCGAAGGGGTGGCCAGAAAACTGAGGGATGACAGGGCTTCGGTCGCCAGAGACCTGAAGATACTGGACTCCCTGAAGGAGATCCGCGCCCGGTTGGCGGAGGTACGGGATTCTATGGAACAGTAAGGGAAAGGATTCTCTTATAATATAGAAGGGAAGGGAGCCTCTTATAATAATATTATAGGTATAAAAAATGAAGGTAAGAGACATAATCAGGGTTATCGAGGAATTCGCCCCGCTTTCCATTCAGGAGAAATGGGACAACAGCGGCCTTTCGGTCGGCTCTCCGGAAAGTCCGGTGACATCGGTGCTTCTCGGGCTGGACTGCACTCCCGGGCTCGTGGATGAAGCCGTGGCCTGCGGAGCGGATATGATAGTGACGCATCATCCTCTGATTTTTTCGGGGCTGAAGAAAATATCGCCGGAGGATCCGGTAGGGGCGGCCGTCATCAAGGCGGTTTCCGCCGGCATTGCCGTTTATTCGGCGCATACGACGGCAGACAAGGTCATTGCCGGGGTCAGCGGAGCTATGGCGGAGCGCCTCGGCCTGAAGGATATTTCGGTTCTGGAACCTGAAGACGGCGGGACCGGACTCGGGGTGATCGGGTATTTCCCGGAGCCGATGTCATCGGAGGAGACGGTAGCGTATGTAAAGGAGAGATTCGGTCTGAAAATGCTGAGGACATCGCGTCCGGTCGAAGAAAAAATCTCGAAGGTGGCCCTTTGTGGAGGAGCAGGGGCTTCCCTGATCGGCACGGCTGTGGCCGCCGGAGCCGGACTCTACATAACTGGAGATGTTTCCTATCATCATTTCTTCACTCCCGACGGTTTTATGCTTATGGACATAGGACATTACGAGAGTGAGAAAGACATAGTTCCGATATTATTTTCATTGATAAAGAAAAATTTTCCTAACTTTGCAGTCCGAATTACGGAAAATGTAAATAGTAACCCGATATATTATTTTTAAGCGAAATGGCTAAGAAAACGAAAAAAATCGAAACCCCTATCGACCAGAGGGAAACTTTCGTGTCTATCCAGAAGAGCTTCGCGGACTCGGATCTGAGCGTCGAGGAGAAGCTGAAAACATTATATGCATTGCAGCAGGCTGATACGCAGATAGATAAGATACTTCAGCTGAGAGGGGAGCTGCCGCTTGAAGTAGAGTCTTTAGAGAATGAGATTTCCGAGATGAAGGCCAAGGTAGCGCATATCAGCGCCCATATAGACGAACTTAACGACAAGATAGCCGAATCCAGACACAATATGGCCGAATGCGATGCCCAGCTGGAAAAGTACAGGGCCCAGATCGACAATGTCGCAAACAGCCGCGAATACGATTCCCTGAACAAGGAAATCGAGAACCAGGAACTGCTCAAGGCCATCGCTGAGAAAAATATCGACGAATCCAAGACGGCCATTCTGGCCAAAAAGGTCGACATAGAAGCCATAAAGGAGAAAATCGAGGTCCGGAGCGAGGATCTGAAGGCCAAGCATGCGGAACTTGATACTATCGTGGAGTCGACATCGGCCGAAGAGGCCAGACTCCGCGCCGAAAGGGCCGCCTGCGCCGAGAAAATCGATGCCAGGACTATGAGCGCCTACGACCGTATCAGGAAAAGCTGCAACAATCACCTCGCTGTCGTATCGGTGTTCAACGGGGATTCCTGCGGAGGCTGTTTCAATTCCATCCCGCCGTAGAGACTCATAGATATCGCTTCGAACAGGAAAATGATTATCTGCGAATACTGCGGACGCATACTGGTCAATCCTGATTTCGAATAGACTGAGAGGCCGACTCAAAAAGGGTACTTCCGGAAGAAATGGCTGAAGACGGAAAACGGAAATATCAGAGGCGGAAAGATTCCGTAAACCTCGACACTTTAGGGCTTGAGATGGGAAACAAACCACCGCAGGCCCTTGATGTGGAAGAGGCGGTCATCGGTGCGCTCCTTATCGAACCGAGTTGCGTGGACGACGCGGTGGAGGAGCTTACGCCGTCCACTTTCTACAGTGAAAAGCACCGGATGATATATCAGGCCATCGTGTCTTTAGTCAACGAACATTCTTCCGTGGACCTGCTTACCGTCTCCCAGAGACTCAGGGAGCAGGGAAATTATGAAATAGTCGGGGGTGCCGAAGCCCTGGCGCTTCTCAGCCAGAAGGTCGGCGCGGCAGCGCACATAGAGTATTACATAAAGATACTCAAACAGAAATGTATCCAGAGAGAGCTGATTACGGCGTCATACGATATTCTGAAAAACTCGTATGACGAGAGCGTGAATGTGGACCAGCTCATCGATATGGCGCAGACCAAGATTTTCGCTGCCATTCAGAACAATGTCAGAAAGGATGTCCAGGAACTCGGTTCCGTGATAAACCAGGCGATGGCCGACATTGAACGACTGCAGGAGACCACAGGTCTCAGCGGCGTTCCGTCGGGATTCCCGTCGCTGGACAGGATAACATTCGGCTGGCAGCCTTCCGACCTGATTATCGTGGCTGCCCGTCCTTCGGTCGGAAAGACTGCCTTCGTGGTGAATGTCGCCAGAAACGCCGCGGTGGACCATCACATGCCGGTGGCGTTTTTCTCTCTGGAAATGCCGGCCATACAGCTGGCCAAGCGTATGATGGTTTCCGAGACGGGACTTTCTTCGGACAAGATAAAGGGAGGCACCAAACTGGAGCCGTACGAATGGGTGCAGCTGGAAGAGAAACTTAAGGATCTCGCGAAGGCTCCTCTCTATATAGACGATACCCCGTCCCTCCCTGTAATGGAGTTCCGCTCCAAGGTCAAGAGGCTTGTTAACCAGAAAGGGGTCAGGCTCATCATAGTCGACTATCTCCAACTGATGCAGGGACCGGCGGAACTGAGGGGAATGCGTGAGCAGGAGGTCGCTGCCATTTCGAGGACGCTGAAAGCTACGGCCAAGGAGATGAATGTCCCTATCATAGCCCTGTCCCAGCTGAGCAGGGATGCGGTGAAACGTCAGGGCGGAAACAACCGTCCTCAGCTGAGCGACCTTCGTGAATCCGGTTCCATAGAACAGGATGCGGATATGGTCCTCTTTATACACAGATACGACTATCAGGGGCTCAGCGAGGATGCTTCCGAGGTAGGAAAGACCGACCTTATCATCGCGAAGCACAGGAATGGCGAAATCGGAGACGTGCCTCTGATGTTCCGGGCTTCCGAAGTCCGTTTCGTGGATATGGAAGACACCATTACCGCACAGTCATTCATTCCGGCATCCTCCATTATGGGCGGCAGCGCAGCCATGCCGGATCCGTTCGGGGATATGCCGTCTTCCCCGGGCTCTGAATTCATGAATCCGGAATTCTGATTTATGTATCGACAGATCATATTCCTGTGTGCCGTGCTGCTGATGCCTCTGATGCTTTCCGGGCAGACGAAGTCCTGGTCCGAGGGCGGGTGCGTTCCCGTAATGGATATTTCGGACGGAGACTCTCTCGCGTTTCAGGCCGGGGAGAAATTTTCCTTTTCCATACATTACGAATGGGGCGCCATCGATTCGGACGTGGGCTGGGCCAACATCGTGCTCGATACACTGAGAGTCAACGGAGTCAAGTCATACCACTGCATGGTATACGGCAGAACCACGAGGCTTTACGATCTTTTTTTCCCGGTAAGGGAAAATTTCCAGTCCTGGTTCACGTATGACGGCCTGCAGCCGCTGAGATTCACCAGAAACACGAAAGAAGGCAAGTACAGGGCTGAAAACACTTACGTATACAGGCGGGACGGCCTGTTAGAGGACCACATAGCGGCCGAAGTCTATACTTCGAGCCACGGAGACAGGTCGCTCGAACTCCCTTTGGACAGGTGCACCTTCGATCTTCCCTCACTGTTTTACTTTGCCAGGAATATGGATTTCGACAGTGTGGAGCCGGATGTGAAATATCCGATGACATTCGCCATCGACGACGATGTCTACAACGTGTATTTCATTCTGAGAGGGCGCGAAACCATCAGGGTGAGGGGAGTGGGGACCGTGAACACCATCAGGTTTTCGGCCAAGCTGATTTCCGGCAATGTCTTTACCGGAGAGGAAGACCTGTCGGTCTGGATAAGCGATGACGAGAACAGGATTCCGGTTCTTTTCGAGGCTCCGATACTGGTAGGTACGGCATCCGGAAGAATCACGGACTGGTCCGGACTCAAACATCCGTTCTCCGCCCTTGTAAAGGGTAGAAAATCACGTAATTGATACGTTTATGGCTAAAAATGAGGTTTCCCACAGGGGAAGAATAGTTTCCGTTACGCCGGAACTTACGACGGTAGAAATCATTTCCACGTCGGCCTGCGCCGAATGTCATGCGAAGGGAATGTGCGGTGTGGCCGACTCCAAGATCAAGGAAATATCCGTGCCGACCGACCCTTATTCGGAGCACAGGCCCGGTGACGAGGTGGATGTAGTGCTGAAAAAATCCATGGGATTGAAAGCCGTTTGGATATCTTATGTAATTCCTTTGCTCATTTTAATGATTTTAATATTATCTTTGTCGTCCGTTACCGTACACGAGGTCTATGTCGGGCTCGGCGCGATAGCGGGTGTTGCCGTGTATTACCTGATGATCTATATTTTCAGGGACCGGCTCGCAAAGGATTTCGTCTTTTATATAAAAGACTGAAATTCAAGGGAAACACACATAATTGATATTGTTCAATAAAACCTGAATTATAATGACTACAACAATTATCTGGACTATTGCGGCCATCACGGTCCTCGGAGTCCTGCTTGCGGTAGTCCTTTATCTTGTGGCGACCAAATTCAAGGTAGAGGAAGATCCGCGCATCGACGAGGTGGAAAAGGTGATGCCCGGAGCTAATTGCGGGGGCTGCGGATTTGCAGGATGCCGTGCTTTTGCACAATCCTGCGTGGAAGCAGCGAATCTCGACAACAATTTCTGTCCCGTAGGCGGAAATGAAGTGATGAAAAAGGTGGCAGCCGTCCTGGGTCTCGAAGTAAAGGAAAAAGAGCCTGAGGTGGCTGTCATCCGTTGTAACGGCACCTGTGCAAACCGTCCTGTCGTAAACGAGTATGACGGCTATAAGTCCTGCAAGGTGAAGGCTGCCCTGTACAGCGGGGATACGGGATGTCCGTACGGCTGTCTCGGATGCGGGGACTGTGTGGAGGCCTGCCAGTTCGGGGCATTGTCCATGGACCCTGAAACGGGGCTTCCGGTAGTGGACGAAGAGAAATGTACGGCCTGCGGCGCCTGCGTGAAGGCCTGCCCGAAGAACATCATAGAACTCAGGAACAAGGGTCCGAAGAACAGGCGTGTCTATGTTTCCTGCGTGAACAGGGACAAGGGCGCAGTTGCACGCAAGGCCTGCTCAGCCGCCTGCATCGGATGCGGCAAATGTGCGAAAGTATGTCCGTTCGGAGCGATTACCGTCGAGAACAATGTGGCATACATAGACTTCACCAAGTGCAAACTGTGCAGGAAGTGCGTGGCCGAGTGTCCTACCGGAGCTATCCATGCCGTGAATTTCCCGACGCCGGCACCCAAGGCGGAACCCAAGCCTGCCGCAGAGCAGTCAGCACCTGCACCCAAGCCTGCCGCAGCCAAGGAAAAACCGATAAAAAAAGAGGAGTAGACCATGAAAAAGACGTTTTCAATAGGAGGAGTCCATCCTGATGACAAGAAAATATCCGCAGGATGTGCGATAGAGGTGCTTCCTGCTCCTAAAACCGTGTACATATCGATGTCCCAGCATCTCGGAGCCCCCGCTACTCCGACAGTGTCTGCCGGCGACAAGGTCAAGGTCGGACAGGTCATAGGCGAGCCTGCCGGTTTCATATCGGCTTTCGTCCATTCTTCCGTATCTGGTACCGTCAAGTCAGTAGGCCCGTACAAGGATCTGGCAGGCAATGCCGTGACACATGTCGCCATCGAAGTGGAAGGCGACGAATGGATGGAAGGAATCGATACTTCGGATACTTTGGTTACCGAAATTCCCGAGGATACCGAATTCATAGTGGACAGAATCAAGGGCAACGGAGTGGTCGGCCTCGGTGGAGCGACTTTCCCTACCAACGTGAAACTCTGTCCTCCTCCGGGCAAGAAGGCCGATATACTGATTCTCAACGGCGCCGAATGCGAACCGTACCTTACTTCCGACTATCGGATAATGATAGAGAAAAGCAGGCAGATAGTCGTCGGGGCGGCTCTGATGAAGCATGTCCTCGGCGTACAGCATGTCGTGATAGGTATCGAGGAGAACAAGCCTGAAGCCATAGCGAAGATGAAGGAAGCCGTGCTCGAACTTTCCGCCGGGTCTTCCGACTATGCCGGCATAGAGGTGATGACCCTGAAGAAAAAGTATCCTCAGGGCGGTGAAAAACAGCTTATCGATGCCGTCACCCACAGGCAGGTGAAGTCCATGGGGCTTCCTATCGATGTCGGGGCAGTGGTCCAGAATGTGGCCACGTCGCTGGCCGTCTATGAAGCCGTCCAGAAGAACAAGCCGTTGATAGACAATACGCTCACTGTGACCGGAGAGTGTTTCCCGAAGCAGAGCAACGTGCTCGTGCGCGTCGGCACCCCGCTTTCGTATATCGTGGACTCTCTCGGCGGAATCCCGGAAAATGCAGCCAAGGCCATAAGCGGCGGGCCTATGATGGGCAAGGCCATTTCCAATATGGATGCGGCCACGCTTAAAGGCACCTCGTCCATCCTTTTCCTGACAGAGGAGCAGACCCGCAGGAAAGAGGAAACAAACTGTATAAGATGCGGAAAATGCGTGGAAGCCTGCCCTATGGGGCTCGAACCGTTCCTTCTGAACAAACTCGCACGCAACGGTATGATGGATGAACTGGAGCAGAACGCCATCCAGGACTGTATCGAATGCGGATGCTGCCTGTATTCCTGCCCGGCCAACATCCCTCTTCTGGATGTTATCCGCATAGCCAAGGGCCAGGTAATAAGGGCCATCAAGAGCAGGACGGCTCCGAAGAAATGACATTGTGAACTTTAAACAGACTATTATAAGATGAACAAACTATTGGTTTCACCGGCACCGCATATCCATACGAAGACTTCTACCCGCAGTCTGATGACGGATGTGGTGATAGCGCTCCTGCCTTCCGTGATAGTTTCCGTGCTGTTCTACGGCTGGCCGGCAGTGATCGTACTTGCGAGCAGCGTGATTTTCTGCACCCTGCTTGAATATCTCATTACGAAATTCCTTCTCAAAAGGCCGAATACCGTATCGGATATGTCGGCAGTGGTGACGGGTATCATCCTCGCGCTCAACCTTCCTCCTACAGCTCCTTGGTGGGTAGCCATGATAGGAGCCGCAGTGGCTGTCGGAGTCGCCAAGATGACTTTCGGCGGTCTCGGCCAGAATGTATTCAACCCTGCCATTACCGGCCGTGTCTTCCTTCTCATATCATTCCCTGCCATAATGACTTCCTGGGGCGGAGGGAAGAGCTTTATTCCTGGAATAGACGCGGTTTCGGGCGCTACTCCGTTAGGAATAGTGAAGGAATCGCTGGCACAGGGCATGACCCTCGACCAGATTTATGCGGCCAACGATTTCTCCTACCTCGATATGCTTTTCGTGAATATCGGAGGCTCGGCGGGCGAGATTTCCGCCATTGCGATTCTCGTCGGCTTCATTTACATGCTTGCACGCAAGGTTATCAGACCTTACATCACTCTGTCCATACTGGTTACCGTGGCGGTATTCTCCGGAATATTCTGGCTGATAGACCCTGCCCAGTACACTGACCCTCTGTTCAACCTGCTTACCGGCGGTGTCCTTCTCGGTTCCGTATTCATGGCTACCGATTATGTGACTTCGCCTATGAGCGACAAGGGCGGAATAATCTTCGGTGTCGGCATCGGTATCATAACCATGCTTATCAGGTATTTCGGTTCATACCCGGAAGGAATGTCATTCGCTATCCTGATTATGAACGCCACTGTTCCGCTTATCAATAAATTCTGCAAACAAAAGAAATACGGGAGGGCTTGATCATGGCAGTACAATCTTCATTCAAGAATATGACACTCTGTCTTTTCGCCGTATGCATAGTTTCTTCGGCGCTTCTGGCCGCTGTCTATGCAGTGACGAAAGAACCTATCGAGGCCGCAGAGCATGCAAAGACTGTCAGCGCCATCGCACAGGTGGTGCCGGAGTTCGACGGCGAGCCGGTGAGCGATACCATAGAGGTGGCCGGCAAGAAATATCCGTATTATGCCGTTTCCAAGGGCGGACAGCCGGTAGGCTATGCCATCACCACATCCGCATCCGGTTATGGCGGAGCAGTGACTCTGATGGTCGGAATTACTGCCGACAGGGTCATATACAACACTACGGTCCTTTCCCAGGCGGAGACTCCGGGTCTCGGCGCGAAATGTACCGAACCTGAATTCGCGGACCAGTTCAAAAACTGGAATCCTGCGGAAAAGGCACTTAAGGTGAAAAAAGACGGAGGAGACGTGGATGCCATCACGGCATCTACCATTACGTCGAGGGCGTATGCACTGGCAGTGGAAACTGCCGTAATGGTTTATGACGCCTTGGCAGGGCAGGTTCCGGCAGACGGTGTGACAGGCGCCACTAATACTGAAGCCGGAACAGAATCGGATGCAGCCGAAGCCGGCGTTATGGAAACAGATAAAGGAGAATAATCATGGGAAAATTTCAGCTTATAACCAAAGGTCTTGTCAAGGAGAACCCAACGTTTGTCCTCCTTCTGGGTATGTGTCCTACACTTGCCACCACCACATCCGCCATTAACGGAATGAGCATGGGACTTGCCACCCTTTTCGTGCTGGTCCTGTCCAATATGGCGATTTCCGCGACCGCACCGTATATTCCGGACAAGGTCCGCATCCCGGCCTATATCGTCATCATAGCCGCTTTCGTGACCATACTGCAGTTCATTATGCAGGCATTTACTCCGGACATATACAAGACGCTCGGTCTGTTCATCCCTCTTATCGTGGTGAACTGTATAGTGCTTGGCAGGGCAGAGGCTTTCGCCAACAAGAACAGCGTAGTGGATTCCGCCTGTGACGGTATCGGCATCGGACTTGGATTTACCATAGCCCTTACCATCCTCGGCCTTGTCAGGGAACTGCTCGGCAGCGGCTCGGCATTCGGATACAAGTTCATCGACGGAGACGGGATTCTCGTGTTCGTGCTTGCACCGGGCGCCTTTATGGCTCTGGCCTATCTGATAGTGCTTTTCAAGAAGCTTACAGCGAAGAAGGACGAGTAGTTGAATATTTTAAAATGAATATGTTATGGAGTATATATTGATTATCATATCAGCGATATTCGTCAATAATATCCTGCTCTCCCAGTTCATGGGTATCTGCCCGTTCCTCGGAGTTTCGAACAAGCTGAGTACGGCTGTGGGTATGTCGGGCGCAGTATGCTTCGTCATCACTCTCGCGACTTTGGTCACATATCTGTTCCAGTATTATGTGCTCGTGCCGCTCGGTATCGAATTCATGCAGACCATCGCGTTCATCCTCATCATCGCGGCATTGGTACAGATGGTGGAGATAGTGCTGAAGAAGGTCAGCCCGGCCCTATATCAGGCTTTGGGAATTTTCCTGCCGCTGATTACCACGAACTGCGCGGTGCTCGGAGTGGCTCTCATGGTCGTGACCAACGAGTTCTCCTACGGCGGCGAGCCTCATATGCTGAATCTCGGGGAATCCGTAGTGTTCGCGTTCGCCACTTCCCTCGGTTTCGGCCTGGCTATGATTCTGTTCGCGGGACTCAGGGAACAGATAGCCCTGAACAAGGTGCCGAAGGTTTTCAAGGGGATTCCTATCGCCCTGGTTACCGCCAGTATATTGGCTATGGCATTTATGGGATTCTCCGGCCTGGTATAGAAGATGGTGACTCAAAAAGGGGACTTTCTGCGTTACGCTTGATTCGAAATTTAAACCGATATGGATATAAACCATAGTGGCATTGCACCCGGGTCACCAGAAGAATGGTACGACCTGGGTGTCTTTTACAGAAAAAACGGGCGTTTCGGTGAGGCGATAAACGCCTTTATTGCTGCTGCGGAATCTCCGGACAATGCATTGCGGGCGAAAGCTCTGGCTTCCATAGATCTTATAAGGGAAATCAACGGTTTCGTGAATGCCGACCTGATGAATCCTTAGCTGCCGCATTCACTTCCGGAAGATAAGATACACCCCGCTGAGTACCGCGAAAGCCGCTGCGGAGATGAGGGCGTAGAAGTCTTCGCGGAAAATCATTTCCGCTACAGTGATGATTCCCACGTACAGCATATAGCAGGAGATTGTCTTTAAAACTATATCAATCGCCCTGGGGGTATTTGTCAGAAACTTTATCGGCTTGTCATTTTTCTTCACGCGTTTTTTCGCCCGTATCTGTAATATTACGGACCAGACTGCTAATCCTGACCCCATAACCGGTACATTCAGGATCTCTCCGAAAATACTGTTCATGACAGTGGTGATTCCTGCCGCTATCATAAAACTTGCTGCCGCTGTCAGCGCAATTCTGCCGATACTTTTCAATGTCTTCGGATTCATAGGACAGTTTTTTTCAACAGGTTGGTCAGAGGTTGGGCAAGAGACGTTTCAAAAGCGGTAGCGGACTGAAATGGTAGGGACGAAGCCGAACCAGCCGTTGTTGTAGTAGGCGGTCTTGCCTTCTTCGAGAATGACTTCGGTACTCTTGTCGACTTTTCTTGTGATGTCGTTGCTGGCGTGCATGCCGAAATACGGGCGGAGATCTACGGAAAGCTGGAGCGGGAACTCGAAAGTATATTCAAGTCCGGCATTGACCACGAACGAGAGCATGAAACCGTATGCATTGTAATGGGAGCGGTAGTCGCCGTGACGGTAGGTGACCCTGTCTTCCACATAGCCGAGGGAAAGTCCGGGTCCGGCATACAGAGCCCAGCTGCCCTTGTCTGTCCAGGCGGGAGTGGCGAATACGAAATTATACATGGCAGTACCCTTGATTCCGGGGGCTGAACTGCCTGCATATCCGAAATCCAGACTCAGATCGGTCTGGATGAAATTTCGCTTCCCGACAATATGCTGGTAGCTTGCATCCAATCCTGTCATCCCTATCCGTCCGCCCACTGCCCTCGGCTGTGCCGACAATCCGAAAACTGAAAAAAACAAAAATACCAGCGATATGATAATGCCTTTCCTGTCCATATCCGAAATCGTTTATCATGCAAACATACAAAAATTATTCGATTCGAATTATGCAAACAGCATAAAATGGATTTATGAACCGGCCATCGTTATTTTTTCTTGTGAATGAGAGTAACATCCATTCGAATAAGAGTATCTTTGTGACAGGTTCACAAAGGAACAGCACGAAGATAACCCCAAAAATTTAGCGAATGAATACGGAAGTCACGGCAATATTGCAGGAATGCGACAGATTGAAAGCGCGTCTTTCGGAAATGCGTCCATTGCCCGCAGCAGCTTTGAAAAAAATCGAAGATGCACTGTCTATCGAGTATACATACGAGAGCAACCGTATAGAAGGCAACACACTTACACTCCAGGAAACGGAGCTTGTCGTAAATGAAGGTGTGACTATTTCGGGAAAGTCTATGCGGGAACATCTGGAGGCTATCAATCATGCGGAAGCTGTCGGCTATATCAGAGACTTTGCGAAAAAGGACATTGAAATCAAAGAGAGTACGATACGGGAGATACACTCTCTTGTCCTGCATGGTATCGATCGTGAGAATGCCGGACGTTATCGTACCGTCCCGGTGATGATTTCAGGTAGCAGACATGTGCCGCCGCAGCCTTATCTGATTGGGAAACAGATGGAGGACTTTATGGTTAAGTTTCGGGAAATGGAGACCGAAAAGGTCCATCCTGTCCTGATAGCCGCCAGTATTCATGATGAATTGGTACGTATACACCCGTTCATTGATGGCAACGGCCGTACATCAAGGCTGCTGATGAACCTTTACCTGCTGCGCAACGGATATACTATCGTGAACCTGAAGGGAACAGACAAAGCCAAATTGGATTATTACAATGCTTTGGAGACTTCACACGTAGAAAAACAGCCGGAAACCTTCCTGAAACTCATCGCTGAAGCGGAAAAAGATTCGTTGGAACGGTATCTGTCCATACTCGGGCAGCAGGTGAAATGAGGGTGACTCAAAAGGGTACTTTCTGCGTTACGCTTGATTCGAAAATCCTCATTTACATCAGTAAACTCCGGTTTTCTCATCTTCGCAAGCCTTGAAATTCCTCCTTTTGAGGTCACCCTCTTATTTCACTTTTCAGAAGCGGTAGCGGACTGAAATTGACGGTGCGAATCCGAAAAGCCCTTCAGTGAAGAATCCGGCACCACCATGTCCTGCCCAGAATCCGAACTGCGGTTTGAGGTCTACTGCCAGTTGGAGAGGAAACCAGAACGTGTATTCAAGGCCAACCTGTCCCTGGATGGCAAAGTTTACATATCTGTTAAAACCCAAGGCAAGACCAGGACCTGCGTAGAAACCCCATTCACCCCTGTCTGTCCAGTTCGGCTGGGCTATCATGAAATTGTATGTCGAAGAAATGTCGAAACTGTTCCATCCGAAAGTACCGAGGTTGGCTTCGACGAAATTGGCACCTCCAAGATTGTGCTGATAACTTATTTCCGTATTGAACCCCCATCTGATACCGATGGCTTTCGGCTGTGCTACAGCGGCAAACGCAGTTCCGAGCGCAAGTGCTGCAATCAAGATAAATTTTTTCATATCTCTGTAAATTAATGTGTTGATGTCTCTTTCCGTGTAAATGCCGATGCCGCGATCACCGCGCTATGCGCAATTTCCGTGTCCGGCAGGAACAAAGATACCATAATTTACCGAACAATGTCATTTTTTATCGATTAATTGGGTCGTCAGGGGAAACCTGTACCCTTATCCGGCTATGACGTATGACACTACGGAAAGCAGGGTCAGTGTGAGGCCTATGGCAGACTCGAAAGGAATCAGGCGGAGTCGTTCCTTTATGCTCAGCCCTGCAGCCCCGCCGGAAGCGTGGAAGAACGACCCGTGCGGGAGATGGTCGAGGACAGTGGCGCCGGCGTTGGTCATGGCGGCGGCCCAGACGGAGCTGACTCCGGCAGCGAGTACTGTGGGAGCGAACGAAGCGGAAGCGATGGTCGCTCCGGCGGTCGTTGAGGCCGCGGCCGCGCTCATCAGTATGCTGGACAGCGGAGCCATGATCAGACCGCCCAAATCACTGCCGGAGAGCAGATTTATGATGACGTCCTTCATATCCGATGCAGTGATGATGCCGGCGATCGCACCTGTACCGATGAGCAGAATGGCTACGCCCGACATCTTCTCTAAACCGTAGACGAGGCTTTTCCCCGTCCTTTTCCAGGCGCGGGCAGTCACAATCCCGACCAGACCGCCGACCGGCAGTGCCACCAACGGGTCTATCACGATGCCGAAAAGCGGCCTGAGAGCCAGAAGCAGGATGGCTGTCAACGGCCCGGCGATGCTGGCGGCGAAAGAAGGCAGTCCGGTTTCATCCGCACCTGAGCCCTCGTTTATGTCCGAGTAGTCCGTCCGGAATTTCTTCAGGTATCTGTCGGCCAACGGCAGTATGACACAGACCGTAATCAGCAGGCCTGCAACAGCAGCCGCTACATTCACGCCCATCACGGACGGCAGGGGAGCCCCGTAGTTCTCGGCTGCGATGATAGTGTTCGGGTTCGGGGAAATGATGTTTCCGCATTTCCCTCCGCCGATAAGTGCCAGCAGCATAGTCAGTCGGGAAATCCCGGCCTTTTTGCCGAGCATCAGTCCTATGGGGGCGACAGTGATGACGGCCACGTCCACGAAGACGCCCACGGCGCAGAGAATCATCGCCGGCAGGGCGAGCGCGAGATATACGAACCGTTCTCCGAGCTTTTTCATAATCGCGTTCGAGATGGACGCTGCGGCTCCGGTAACTATCAGAGACCCGGTCAGGACACCCGCCGAAAGTATCCTGAGTATCGCCGGAGTGATGTCTTCGACCCCGGTAATCATATAACCTACGGTGTTTTCTATTCCGAAGCCGGAGAGAAGACCTCCGGCAATGGCTCCGGCCAGCATCCCGTAGAACGGCGATACCTTCTTTATAATCAATACTATGGCTATCAATAGCCCAATAGTCGCTCCTATTGCACTGTTCATAATCCGATTTTTCTTTTATTGACGGAAGTCATTTTTTCGGGCACAGAATAGACAGTGCCCTCAATAAATGCTTCCATATTTCGTTGTAAGATGCAGGAGCGGCAGCAGTGAGCACTGTTGATTTCCGTCAGGAAATTGTAATTCTGTGCGAACGTTGCCGGTTCTGCATCGAGACATCTGCAATATTATGAGCTTGCCGACAAGCAGATCCCTCGACTGCGCTCAGGATGACACTCTGCTGCTTCCTCGACTACGCTCAAGATGACACGGAAAGCAGGGCGGCGATCTGCCGCACCGTGCGCCGTACATTCGCGTAAGCGACATCCGGCCGCATCGCCTCGTCAAGACTTACCGGACCGGCTGTCACCGGGAACACTGCCGCGAACCCTGTATTCTCCGGCAAATCCCTGTCCACGCACCCGGCTATCGCCACCACGGGAATCCCGCGTGAAGCAGCCCGTTTCAATATGGCGGCCGGGATTTTCCCCATGGATGTCTGCGCGTCGATTTTCCCTTCACCGGTAATTACCAGTTCCGCTCCGTCCATAGCCTCGTCGAAATGCACCGCATCCAGAATCATTTCCGAACCGGGAACCAACCGGCCCCCGAGATAGGCCAGGAAGGCTCCGCCCAATCCGCCTGCCGCGCCGGCACCTTTCACGGACCTGATGTCCGTCCCGCAGACTGAAGCCGTAACCGCCGCGAAATTCTCCATCCCCGCATCCAAAACCCGCACGGTCTCTCCGTCGGCACCTTTCTGAGGTGCGAAAACGTATGCGGCTCCGTCACGGCCGCAGAACACGTTCTCCACATCGCAGGCTACGATGAATTCAGCCTGCCTTACAGTCTCCGGAACCCCTGAACAGTCCACGGAGGCTACGAGCCTCATATTCGCCCCGATACCTTCGAGCACCTTCCCTCCGGCATCGAGAAACCGGAATCCCAGCGCCGAGAGCATCCCCATCCCGGCATCATTCGTGGCACTGCCTCCGATTCCTGTCAGAATCCGCCGGCATCCGCGTCCGAGAGCGTCGGCTATCATTTCCCCCGTACCGAATGTGGTGGCTTTCAGAGGGTTTCTCTCATGCGTGTCCAGCAGAGGCAGCCCGCTTGCCGCGGACATCTCCATAATGGCAGTACTTCCGTCTTCAGTAATGCCGTAGGAAGCTTTTACCGGCCGCATAAGAGGGTCATTCACCGTTATTTCCACGGTTTGTCCGCCCAAAGCCGACATCAGTGCGGCTGTAGTCCCTTCACCTCCGTCGGCGATGCCGATACACTTCACCCTGCACTCGGGGAATACGGCCCGGAAACCTTCGGAGGCGGCTGCCGCCACCTCCGAAGAACTCAGCGATCCCTTGAAGGAATCAGATGCTATCACGATATTTTTCATATATGCGCTTGCATTCGTCCAATTCGTCTCCCGATGTCTCGTCCGGATAGATTTCCTGTCCGCTTATCCAGTTCCATTCCCAGTCCCTGCACTTCTCTTCGAAAGCTTCGGTATCCAAACGATGCCCGGCCTCAAGGGCTTCGGAGGCATCGGAGAAGAACATTTCCCAGCGCGGCCTGTAGAAGCCGGACATCATACCGGCCCACTGCCTGCAGGCGTAGTCGTGCAGGTAGCAGTCCCTGTTTCCCCAGGTAGTGAGCAGATTCCGCGCATTCTTCTCGTACAGGGCCTTTTCCGAGTCATCCGTACCCATCTTCTTCGCGGCTTCCGTCCAGCGGCCCAGCAGGAACTCTTCTCTGGTGGACAGCAGGCTCTCCATATCGTCTATCAGTTCCAGAAACGAAGCGGAAGCCGTTTCGAATTTACTCAAATTTCTCTCATCATACGCGGAAGCGGCCTTTTGCTGCAGAACCGAGGCGTAGTTTGCCAATACCTGGCGCGTGATGTCCACGAGGTCGTATCTGTAGCCGTCCCTGTCGCCGAGTTTGTCTGAAACCGAAATCAGCAGATCCCAGGCCCTTGTCAGGTCGGCGTTGTCATAGTGCAGTTTGGTCGTGGTAGTACCGCCGGGGTTCTTTTTGAAAGTAGGGCGCCCGGTGATGATGGACTCCGGACCGCCGTTGTTCTCGTCGTTCTCGAAGACAGTATCGAACAGTATTTTCCACGCTTCGAAAGCCTTTTCGTCAGCCTGTCCGTAACGGTTCGTGAAATACTCGCGGATGAAGCTGTCTTCGTCTATCGGGGTATCCCTCCAGACATTTTCGAGCATCAGGGCGTACATCACCGGAGTCTGTTCTATGCCCTCCATCGTCAGGCCGATGCCGCAATATTTCCCTGCAGACGGGTCGGTGAGCGTGGCTGCAGGGTCGTGAGCCACCCTGTAGGCATTTCCCGACATCGTGATGTTCTGCCCGAAGTTGTGCAGCATGCACCAGATCCAGGGTTTCCCGTAGTAGGCATCCGTCCTGCTCCATACGGGATATCTTTCGCTCCAGAGGTCGAGAATGAGCATCCTGTCGTCGGGAACCGCTCCCAGGAGGGCCTTGATTTCCCTGTTCCCCCAAAATTCCCTTTCGTGGTAGAAAAGCCAGCCCTGCATCACCCAGACGGCGTCCGGGTCTGCCAGACTCATCGAATGATAGACCTTTTCGCTGATTTTGCCCAGGAATTCCGGGTCGTTTGTCGGAGGAAGATTCTCGTTGAATGTGTCTGCGGTATAATAGTGGTCGGTGCCGTAGAGAGCGGTCTGCTCCTCTATGAACATCCGTCCGATTTCGCTGAAAAGTTCCTCGTCGGGGTCGAGAATCGAGACTTCCGGGAAATTCACCCAGTCCGTCTTCCTGATATGCACATCCGGGAATTTCTCAGCAAATGCCGGCGGTACGTGTCCCGTGAAGGCCGGGAGTACCGGTGTCATCCCGAGGGACCTTTCCGCTTTCAATATGTATTTCTGCAGTTTTTCGTGCCTGTCTATGAAACTCTGCGGCAGAGGTCCTCCCCAGCCGTCGAGGTTTCCCATCCAGAACCAGTTGAAATAGGCCGGACCGCTGAAAAAGCTCTCCAGATCCTCATCGGTGAAACCGAGACGTCTGTATACTTTCTGCCATATGGTATTCTGGCCTGTCACGGCAAGAGGCAGGTTTATGCCGTTCATAGCCATAAAGTCTATTTCCTGCTGCCATCTCTCCTCGTCCCACCAGCTCATAGTATAGTTGAACGTACAGTAGTTCAGACAGTAGCGGTATTTGTACGGAGAAGTCCGGAAAACCGTATCCTGCGGCAGCGGAAGCACCTCCGGGAGAGAGGTATCCGAGCCGCACCAGCTTTTGTGCCAGCCGCAGTCGTTTTTCAGATAGCCGTTCAGTGCGCTGGCCACACTGATGCCGTCATTGCCGGAGAGGATAATCTTTCCGTTGTCTCCGGTGTAATATGAAAACCAGTCCCTCCCGTCTTTCTGCGCTCCCGTGACGACGACTTCGAAAGAGGAGGAGAGGTCATTGCCCGTTATACGGGCCACCAAATCCTCGGCGGCTTCGGTCTGGGAGTTTATGTCCGAGCCGATGAAGTTTCGGGCAGCCTTTATCGGGTCGTTGAAACCTTTCGCGGAACCGGTATACGGTGTGCGGATCCATTCTTCCTCCCACTTGTCGAGGATTTCAGCGTCCTGCGTGTTGAAATAGAGTTCGAGGCGCGGGATGTAATAGTCGGAAACCAGACCTGACCAGTACCGTGCGGCATAGTCTTCCTGCCAGCCGCCCCAGGTGGTGATGAGCCGTTTCGCGTTGGCCTCGTAAGTATTTTTCAAGGTTTTGTCGTGCGATGCCTTTCCGGCGAAATCCACCCAGTCGCCGAGATTCCTGTCGGAATGCGATGCGAGAAGCCTGTCCGCGTTTTTCAGAATGGAAATGGTCTCCGCCAGTTCTTTCCAGGCTTCATCCTTTTTCCCGGCGTCCAGCGCCGACAATGCCTTTTCGTAGTGCCTGTCAGCCAGTTCTCCCATCCAGAATGCCGAAAATTCGATGGCGTCGTCCATATAGAGAGGGGAGCCGGCACATTCGTCCGCGCACTCCAGGAACAGGGCCGCGGCCCTCCCGAAATCATCGTTTATGTCGTGTGCGCTGACCCGTCTCGTGTCGGGAACCACTGTCTGCCACAGGTACCTCGGATAGGAATAAAGCGACGAGTACACCGTTTCCCTGAAGATTTTCCAGGCCTGCACCATCTTTTCGCTGCAATACCCGTAACGAGCCTCGCAGTAGCCCCGTATCCAGCTGTCCAGGTCGATGCAGCCGTCGGTCCAGCCCATATCCGCGAGGAGTTCGTAGACCACGTCGTTGTTGTCGATCCCTTCAGGGGCAGAGCCGAAGCCGGCCAACGTCGGTGCGTATTCCGATGCGAGAGCCTCAGCCGATGCCGAAGCGTACATATCCAGGTCGCCTGTCGGCAACGTCTTTCCTCCGAAGTTCGGCACGTAGCTGAAAATCCAGCGTTTCCCGTAGAAGCCCTGATGAACCTTCCAGGTCTGCTCCGTGTGCCAGACCCATTTCGGATAGTCGTTCCCGAGGTCGATGATTATCAGCCTGTCGTCGGGGACTTCGGAGAGCAGGGCTTTCAGGCTTTCCTGATCCCAGAAATCGTGCTGGTAGCCGAATGTCCATCCCTGTGTCACCCAGACTGCATCCGGATCGCCTGCCTGTATGGAATTCCATATCGCTTTCCCGTACTGGGCGAGAAGTGCGTGCTTGGCCGCGTCATCCCCCTCCTTTACAGGGAGTTTCATCTCGTTGAAACTGTCAGAGAGCCAGTATTTTGCCTTTCCGAATTCCTTTTCCCACTCGTGTATGAACATTTTCCCTATGGTCTCGAACCACGGGGAGTCCGGGGCGAGGACGCAGACATTGTTTTCATCCGGAAAACCGCCCCATTCGAGCCGCGTGGCCTGTATTTCGGGGTGTTTTTCAAGGAATGCCGGAGGGATGAATCCGGCGAATGCAGGTGCGACAGGCTCCATCCCGAGGGAACGCATCCTGTCCAATATCCTGTGCTGCAACTCAATCTGTGAGGCGTGCCACCCGTCGTTCAGCGGACCGTCGAACGAGTTTATGTTCCCCATACGGTGCCACGGAAGATGGGCCGGTCCCGTGAAGAACGAGTCCGCTTCTTCTGAAGTGAGGCCGAGCTGCATCCAGACCCGTTTGGCGATGGCTTCCGAGGCCACTGTCGCGAGCGGCATATTCACCCCGTGCATCACCATCCAGTCTATTTCGCGGGACCATCTGTCCCAGTCCCAGTAAGGCGCCGTGTATCCGAAGGTGCATACGTTCAGGAAATACCTCAGTTCGTACGGGGACACTCCGGAGCGGCTGTAGTCGGGAAACCGTGCGGGAAGATCGAGATTCTTCCCGCTTACGGTTACCATAGAATTGCAGGCTTCGCGCAGATAAAGGTTGAAAGCATAGCATATCGCTGACGGGCTGCTGCCTTCGATTCTGAGTCTGCCGCCGTCGGCTTCGACCGAAAAGGTATCCTTCCCCTCCTGCTTCTCGCAGAGGGCAATCTCGATGTTCTTCGTTTTGCCCGCCCAGCGGGCAATGGCATCTTCCGATGCCTGAAGCATCATTTCGGCTTCAGTCTTCGGGGCGCTGCTGCAGCATACTGCTGCCAATGCGGCCGCGATGCAGGTCATCAGGTGTGCTATGGCTTTCATTTTATCCGTGGTTTAGAAACAGTTTATTAATGTCAGTCAAGGATTTCGCACTGGGTCTTGATGTCTAAGTAGATGCTCTGGCCGAACAGGTTTTCTGTCAGTTCCTTATCGAAACGTCCGTCTACGATTACGCCTGATACATCGGGAATCAACCGTATTTGCATGATACCGTAATAGTATTCAGGATTTTCGACTGTTCCTCGAGTTGTTTTTATTACAATATAATCTCCTGCACGGAAGTTCTCCCTCATTTCCTTGGTTGCTGAGTGGCCTGCATCATTGTAATGCCTTAAATATTTCTGACCTTCGAAGCTTTTCAATTTGTCAGGGTCTATCTCGCCGAGTGTGGAGTTGTCGTATTTTCTCTGGATTTCCCCGAGCTGCCAGAAAGCCTTCATCTTCTCGAAAGGAGTCTCAGCATCTTTTATGTTAATGAAAATCCTGTCTATGTCGGTGAATTTTTCCGCATCGTAGTCTGTGTACCAGGAACCGCGAACGAGATCCATCAGGAAATTCGCGTCCGCATTTTCAGGCCTTATTGCGTGTCCGTCTACTTCATAGGCATCGCACTGGCGTCCCATTGTTCCGGAGCCAAGGTTATTTGCAATCTGGAATGCATATCCTCTCTGAGAACCGATAAGTACTTTTTTATCGGTACTTTTCCAAACATTGCAGAATACGAAACTTGCATTCTGGCCGTCAACGGAACGGAGCTGGTTCAGACTGAGGATGTGCTCTACCTGTCCGTCAATGACTACACCTGGCATTGAGAAAAAGGATTTGACATCAGAACCGGCTCCGGTATTTTCTTCAGGATAAAGTTCCGGGCTGTTCTGATGGTTAGGTTCCATTACATCGGCCGTAAAGGCTGCAGAATTGTTTATATACACATCGCCTTTCATTTCGCCCGTTACTGAGGTTACCGGGAAGGTGAAGGATGCGGTGGCATTGCCAGACCAGAGGGTCACCTGAAGCTGTGTCATATCCTTCGTGTCCGGGAAGAACATGCCTTCGATGGCAGTGCTGGAGACGCTGGCCTCGCTGCCGTTTTCGTATTTCTGCTCTTCGCCTACGGCATTGCCTTCGTCATCCACTCCCGTGAAGGATACGGCATCTACGGATGCTTCGGTCACCACAGTACCGGTGACGGTTACAGGCTCTCCGTAAGTCAGGTCTCCAAGTTCGGATGTGAGTTCGAATGTGGCGTCGAAAGACTTGGTCTTGTTTCCGCCGTCGTCCTTGTTGCAGGCTGCGAAGCCTATAAGCGCAGCAGCTGCGATCAAAAAGATTTTTTTCATAATTTTTGTTTTTAAAAACGGTTGGTATTGTAATTATCTTGTTTTATTTCATACTGTCATACCGGATCTCCCGGCTGCGCCCGGGATGACAAGTGCGGACATCGCCGTCCGCCGTGTTTTACAGGACTACTGTAGATACGATAGGAAGGTGGTCTGAAAGCACGGTGCCGGAGACGGTTTCCGTCGAAATCATCTCCACCCCGTCCTTCGGCTTTCCGAAAATGTAATCTATCTTCTTCACAGGATTCGTGCTGCCGATAGTGAAATCCGGACCAGTCAGATTCTTCCACAGAGAACATATTTCGCCGATTTCAGGCGTATCTGGAGCCGCGTTGAAATCCCCGGCAAGCAGGGCGGGTGCAGTGTCCGCCATCCTTTCGTTTATGAACTTCGCCTGCATCACCCTGATTTCGGAGGATGATACTTCCAGATGGGTGCTTATGAATGTGATATGTCGTCCGGAAGGCAGCTCTATCTCCGCGAGCAGCATCACGCGCGGCTCTGCGGTCGGTTTCCCGTCGGCGTCGCAGATATTCGGCAGGCGGATCCTTTCGGATTTCACTATTGGATACCGGCTCAGCAGTCCGATGCCGTAGTAGCCTCCCTTGTAGTCAATCGACTTCCCGTACAGCCCGAACATCCCGGTCCTGTATGCGAGTTCGTTTATGAATTTCACCCCGTGCTGTTTCGGGGCGCGTTCCCTGTATGTAGCCCAGTCGCATTCCTGCAGGGCCACGATGTCCGGGCTTTCGGCATTGATGAAATCCGCGAAATCCGACATTGCGGCGAGTTCGCCGAAACGAAGGTTGTAGGTCATCACTTTCAGGGTGTCGGACACTGTCGCATCGGACATTGCGTCAGCGGAACCGGTGACTGCATTGCCCCCTGAAACATTCTGGCGGCAGCCCGTTGCCGCAAGGCAGATAAAGACTGCGGCGCTGATAATATTGCAAATCCTTTTCATCAGAACAGTTTTTCAAAACTTATACGGTAATACGGGAGGGAGGAGCCGGAGCCTTCTTCGAAGCCGCGGCAGGCATATCCGGCGGGACACAGAACGAACAGGTCGTATGCGCTGCCTTCTGTCCCTGCGTAGAACAGCCTGAGTGTCGGGTATTTGTCGGCGGCTGTCGCAGCGGCTTCGTCCCTGATTCCGGCAGCGATTTTACCGACCGTCACCCCGTCATTCAGACTGCCGGCAGTCCAGTATGAGGCTGCCGTCGAGAACTGGTCTGCGGTGCTGATGGTCGTGGTGTAGATGCAGACTTCGGTTTCCGATTCCAGTTCCGCCGTGACCGTCACGCCGGACATGAATACGCCCTCGTTCGGGATGCGGCTGTGGAAGTCGCTGACTATCTGTTCGGTGACTATGCCGGTCCCTTCGATGGCAGTCGCTGACGTCTTTTCTGTCTGAACGAAGAACGGGCGCCAGCCTGTCTCCAGTGCGATTCTGACCATAGGATTCACCTCCCCCACAGTGAAATCGCACCTGTCGAACAGACACGCAAGAGGAGCGTCTCCGCCCGAAGCCTCGATATGGCTTGCCGCATCGTTCCAGTCCCTGTTCCCGAAATAAGGTTCTTCCGAATCCAGGTCGGTGAAAAAGTCGGCAGTGAAGACATTCGCTTCGTTTATCTCGTCCGGCACAGGCGGGATAGTCGGCTTCTCCTGTCCGCCATCGCCTCCGTCTCCGCCGTCACCGCCTCCTGTCCCCGGCTTGTCCGGGTCTGCATTCCCGGAGCAGGCTGCGGCTATCATTATCGCAGGTATGAACTGCAGGTATCTGAGTATCTTCATTTTACGTAAAATTAAAGGTTCATGACTCTTACTGACAGGCATCAGTCTGCCGAATACACCACATCGGCTACGATGAAGCAGTGGTCGGACAGGTCCTCCCTTGCGATGATTTCATACGTGGTTCTGCTCCATTTTCCTTTCGGATATCCCATCACGTAGTCGAGCCTCTTGCTGTTTCCTATCATGGTCTTGCCTGTCCCGTAGCCTATGTCCTGCCACGTGATTCGGGCATAGTCGGCAGGGCTCGAATTTTCGTCCGCATTGAAGTCGCCGATGAGCAGGGTCGGCGTAGTCTTGTCTTCGGCGAATATCTTCGAATTTATGTCCGCGATGTTCAGGGTCGTGTTCGTGGGCGTCTGAAGGGCCAGATGGGTGGAAGCCACTCTGACCGTATTGCCGTCGGGCAGGCAGATATAGACCCATCCTGTCGGCCGCACTTCGTTTTCACCCTCGATGTCGCTGATGATTTTCTCGGCTCCGTAGAAAGGGTACCTGCTCAGGACCGCTACGCCGAATTCACCTATGTTGTATGGTCTGGAAGCATAGAAGGGGAACATTCCCGTCTCTATGGCCACGTGGTTGAGCCAGTCGAAGCCGCCGTTCCTCAGACTCTTGCAGTCCACTTCCTGGCAGCAGACGATGTCCGGATCGTATTCCTTTATCAGGTCCGCATAGGGCGTGGACTGGTAGTCCGCATATTCTCCGCCCATCCTTATGTTCATCGACATCACCCTGAGGCTGATTTCCTGGGCAGCCGATGACGCGGCAGTCATCCCTGCCGCCAGAAGGGATACTGCCAATATCATTGTGATTCTTTTCATTACCATCCGGGATTGTTCGGAAGAAGATTTGGGTTCAACTGGTACTGTTTGAACGGGACAGGCATCAGATAATGACGAGGGTCTTCGAAGCGTCGTCCTGTCTCCAGGCGCAGGTACTGTTCTCCGTCATCATCCGTCACCCATTGCAGAGACTTGTCATCGGGCGATATGTGCAGTCTGTCCGGATCAAGCCAGCGCCTGTTCACTCCGAGGAGGTCTTCTCCGAGCAGTTCCCCCTGCTTCCATCTGATGATGTCGAAGTAGCGGAAGCCTTCGAAGAACAGTTCCACCCGTCTTTCCCTGCGGATTTCAGTGGTGATGTCGGAGCCTGCCGGCAGGTCCGCCAGGTCGAGATGCACCATGCCGGCCCTGTCCCTGAGCAGGTTTATCGACTTGTCCAGGTCATCCTGGTTCAGGGTTCCGAGCTCGTTCTTGGCTTCGGCATAGTTCAGAAGCACTTCCCCGAACCGTATCATGACGATGTCGTTGTCATCGTGCGATACGTACTGGACGGTAGACGGTTCCACGTATTTTCTCATGTAATATCCTGTTTTGGTACTGCAGGATTCCTTGTTGTTGTCCAATTTCGGATAGGTGAAGATGCCCGGGTCGGTGTTCTGCGGGTCATCCGATTTCGGCGCCCCTGTCCACGGAGTACCCGGAGCCAGGATGGACATCTTCATACGCGGGTCCCTGTTCTCGAAAATCTCTTCGTAACTGTTGCACTGTTTCGGATCCCAGATTTCCCCGTCGGCCGTGAGGTAGCATTCCACCATGGACTTGGTCGGGACGAAGCGGGCGTAGTCGTTGGGCACCCAGCATTCGCGGGAAAGGTTGTGGCTGGTCCTGGCGGACTCTCCGAGGTCGTAGTTGTAGATGAACGCCAGCATCGTTTCGTGGTTGTCCGCATTGCGGGAAGCCCTTCCCTTATAGTTGAAGAGGTTCACGTAGTCCTCGTCGGGGTTGCCGGTGTCGTAGAGCTTGTAGTATGGGTTCTCCATCGCTCTTTCGGCTGCGTCTACGGCGTCTTCCCAGCGCTCATTGTAGAGGTAGATGCGGGAAAGGAGCGCCAGGGCCGCGCCCTGGGATACACGACCGAATTCAGGTGATGCCGCCTCGATGTACTCGGGCAGAGCCTTGTAGTGGTCTTCAAGATCCTTTGTGATCTGATCGATGACATAGTCCCTGTCATCGCGTCCCCTGTACACGTCAGGAGAATCCACGCTCAGCTCTTCGCTGATGTACGGCACGCCACCGAAGTAGGAGGTCAGTATCCAGTAGTTATATGCCCTGTAGAAATAGGCTTCGGCAGCATATCTTTCCCGAACATCCTCGCTGACATTGACAGCACGGTTATAGTTGTTCAGGAAGTAGTTGGTTCTGCCTATGGCGGTGTAGGCTCTTTCCCAGATGCTGTTTACTTTATCTTCATCTACGGTAAAGTTGCCTCCTCCGATCTTTCTGTAGTCTGTGTTTTCAGCCCAAGGAGCGCTATCTGCCATAATCTCTGTCCTGTTCAGCCAGTCCTTGCCGACTAACGAGTACGTAAAAGTGTTGGCTACGCCCTGCAGGTGCTGTTCGTTCTGCCAGTAGTTGGCATCCGTCAGCTGGTCCTGGGGAGCCCTTTCGAGAAAGTCGTCGTTGCACGAATACACGGCGGCCAAAATGACTGGTATGATTATGTATGCTGTTCTTTTCATTTCCGTACGGTTTTTAAGGGTCCTATTCGAATGTGATGTTAAGACCGAATACGAATGTCTTCACCTGCGGGTAATAACCTCCGCTGGATACCGGGGTTTCCGGGTCGTATGCGTAGAAGAAATCTGTGAATGTCAGGAGGTTGTCTGCAGAGAAATAGACTCTGAAGTTGCTTATCCTGGCTTTTTTCATCCATTTCTCGGGAAAGGTGTACCCTATCTGGATGTTTTTCAGACGGAGGTACGAGGCGTCTTCGAGCCAGTATGTAGAGAAAGTCTTCTGGTTGAACCCGTTGTTGTAGGTCAGTCGAGGATAAGAGGCGTTCGGGTCGGGATTCGTGATGACATTGTACCTTTTCAGATGGATTTTCTGCGGGTAGCCGGCCATATCTTGGAATGCATGGCGGGCGCTGCCTGTCAGATAGCCGTCGCACTTTCCCACGCCCTGGATTACGAAACTGAAATCCAGATTCTTCCAGCCGAAATCTCCTCTGACACTGTAGGTGTAGCGAGGTATGTTGCTGCCTATGACTGTCTTGTCGTATTCCGGATTTATGCGTCCGTCAGGCTTGCCGTCGGGACCGCTGATGTCCTTGTATTTTATGTCTCCCGGCTGGTAGGTGTTCCCGATAAGAGTCGGGATTTTCGGAAGCTGGTATACATGGTTCTCGTTGTCGCAGATTTCGAAGTCTTCAGGCATCATGAGCCCCTCGGCTATATAGCCGTAGAATGCATCGATTGGGTAGCCTACCATCCGCACCTGGTCTCCGCTCAGGTCAGGGGAGTTTCCTGCCAGGTCGGTAATCTTGTTTTTCACGTCGGCGAGGTTGAATCCGATACCGTAGTAGAAGTCGCCTCTCTGTTCGCGCCAGTTGATATCCAGTTCCCAGCCCTTGTTGTTCACTTTTCCTGCATTCTCCTCGGTAGGGTCTGCCCCTATCTGAGACGGATAGTTCAGCTGCAACAGGATGCCTTCGGCGTTCTTGTCATACCAGTCGAAGCTGACATTCAGCCTGTTCCTGAGCATGGCGATGTCCACTCCGATGTCGAACATCTTTATGGTTTCCCAGCTCAGTCCCGGATTCGCCAGCGTAGACTGCACGTAGCCAGTGGTGGCCTCTGCCCCTATGAGGGAGATACCCGATGTATAGGCTTCCAGAACAGACAGATAAGGATAGTTGGACGAACCTACGTACTGGTTCCCGAGCATCCCCCAGGAAGCCCTGAACTTGATGTTGTCGAACAGAGGCTTGGCGAAGGACATGAACGGTTCCTCCGAGAGCCTCCATCCTGCGGAGAAGGAAGGGAAGAGACCGCCTCTGTTGTCGTGATGGAACCGCGACGAGAGGTCGTAGCGGAGGTTCACCTCGGCGAGATAGCGCTCGTCGTAGTTGTAGCTGATACGTCCGAAGCCGGAACGTATGGCCCAGCTGGCGAAACTGGCGTCATTGCTCATGGTAGTGGCGTCTCCGAGGTTAAGGGTCGGGTCGTCTTCGGTGACGAGGTTGTTCCTGGTAGCTTCGAAGGACTTGTATTCATACCATTCCTGGGACATTCCGAGCACGCCGGAGAGATTGTGCTTCCCGAACTGGAAGTCGAAGTTGGTCTGTAGGATGAGGGTCTGCTGGAGTCCTTTGGAGTCTATGTCCCTGAGGGAGTTCGGAGTCTGGTAGGTGTAGTTGTCGTTCGGATTGTCCGGATTCTCGAAGTAGATGGTCTTCTTCAGCACGTCGCGCAGTCCGTTGGTGGAGGTGAGGTTGTAGGTGGCGCTCACGTCCCAGCCTTTCAGGATGTCGAGTTTCAGCACTTCGAGAACCGACAGATTCTCGGTCGTGGCTATGGACCGGCCTCCGTCGTGGAGTATCGCTACAGGGTTCGTGTTTCCTCCTCCGTAGGCCCAGGTGCCGTCGGTGTATTTTACGGGCACGTTAGGTGCGATACGCATGGCTGCATAGATGGCTCCGCCCCCTGAAGTGAGGGAGTTCACCGGTGAAGTGACCTTGGACGAGGTGTAGCCTATGTTCGAGGTCAGGGTGAGGCGGTCGAGGATTTTGGTGTTGAGCTTGAACCTCAGGTTATGACGTTTTTCTCCGGTGGAATTCCCGACTGTGAGACCCTTCTGGTCGAAATAACGGTATGAAAGCATGTATCCGCTGCTGCCGAGATTCCCGTTTATGGTCACATTGTAGTTCTGCTGCGGCGCATAGTCGTTCAGGACGGCTCCTATCCAGTCCGTATTGGCAAAGTAGTTCGGATTCGTGCCGTTGCGGACAGCATCGAAATGTTCATCGAGCCAGGAGATAGAGGTGCCCACATTGGTCTTGGCCTCGTTTTCGAGAGTCATGAAATCGATGGCATCCGCCATTTCAGGCAGTCTGGTCGGGGTCTGGAGACCGAAATATGCTCCGAACGTGACCCTGGCTTTTGCATCCCCGGCTTCGCTGAGTTTCTTGGTGGTTATCAGGAGGACTCCGTTGGCTGCCCTTGCTCCGTAGATGGCCGAGGAGGCTGCATCCTTGAGGACCGATACGCTTTCGATGTCGTCAGGGTTTACGGACTGCAGGTCGCCTTCCACTCCGTCGATGAGAATCAGAGGGTTCGAGTTTCCTATGGTTCCCACACCGCGGACCCTGATGGTGGTATTCGAAGAGCCCGGCTGTCCGGTAGGATTCACGACCGTCACACCGGGAAGCAGTCCCTGGAGGCCGGACGTGACGTTCGAGATAGGCCGGGATGCCATCTCGTCGCTCGTCACCATGGATACGGAACCGGTCAGGTTTACCTTTTTCTGGGTGCCGTAGCCGACTACCACGACTTCATCGAGGTACTGGACATCTTCCGACAGGGTGACGTTTATGACACTGCGCCTGCCTACCGATGTGGAATATGGGGAATAGCCGAGATATGAGAATTCGAGGACGGTGTCAGTGGACGGGACTGTCAGGGTGTAGGAGCCGTTTTCATCCGTGACTGCTCCCGTAGTGGTGCCCTGCAGTGTGACTCCGACTCCTATCAGGGGGAGTCCGTCCTTATCGGTTACTGTACCTGAAACCTGAAAATTCCCCCCCCCGCGGGCATTTCTGGAGTTTTCCTCTCCGGATGTCTTTTCATCCCGTGCGGTGAGGATTATCTGCCTGTCATCGCGTATTTCGTAGGATACGGACAGGCCCGCGAGCAGTCTGTCGAGTACTTTTTCGATGCTTTCACCGGCAGCTTCTACGCTGACGACGGCATTCTGGTCGGGCAGTGTGCTGCTGTAGAAGAAATTGTAGCCGCTGGCTTTCTCTATCTGCGAAAGCGCTTCCGTCAGAGGCTTTTCGTGGATGGAGACAGTCACTTGTGCGGCAGTGGTCAGGGAAAAAAGCCCCGACAGGCACACGCTGAGTGCAAGTGTCAATAATTTCCGGGTCATATTGTCGGTTGATTTAATGAATGCGGTGTTTTAGTGTATATGGTGTTTCAGTGTATATGGTGCTTTATCCGGTTTCCGGTGTGCGGCGGCCTTCATCAGTCGGCATCCGAAAAGGCTATGATATTCCCCGAAATGGTATATCTGACCGGCGATGTTCCGGAAATCAGTTCCAGAACGTTGTGCAGGGAACTGTTGCGGATGAGTCCGGTGTAGGAAAAATCCTTGGCCGCCTCGTCCATGAACACGACTTCCATGTCGTACATTCTTTCGAGAACCAGCGCTATTTCTTCCAGTGTTTCCCCGGCAAAGAGCAGTTCGTCGTTTTTCCACGGGACGAGATATTCCGGATTCTCAGCCGTGACTACTTCCGATTTTCCTGTCGTCTTGTCTACGACTATGTACTGGTCCGGGACGAGTATTTCGCTCTGTCCGTCGAAGTCGGCCCGGATGCTTCCCTTGACGAGAGTGGCGGTAACATATGGATCTTCTTCATATGCCTTGACGTCGAATTCGGTACCCAATGCCGTGACGTCCATTTTACCGGTCCGGACCGTAAACGGGACCTTTTCATTCTTCGCCACCTCGAAATATGCTTCGCCTTCGAGTCCGACAGTCCTGTTTTTCCTGTTGTAGTCCGACCGCCAGGTAATCCGGCTCGCCGAATTCAATGTCACCGCGGTGCCGTCCGGAAGTGTCACCGAACTTTTCTGTCCCCTGTCGGCAATGACTTCGAAAGTCTGCTGACGATGTCCGTATTCGGCGGCAGTATAGCCGAGGATTGCGGCAAGGCATATGCCGGCCGCTATTGCCACCCGTATGAATATCTTTTTAGGGGATTGCATACCGTGACCTGATCCGGCATCCTGTATCTTGCGGAACAGTTTGTCCTTTATTCTGATCCTGACGTCTTCCGGAATTGCCTGTCCGGCATTTTCCCATTTGCTCCTGGCATATTCGTCGAACAATGTCTCCATTTCCTGCTCGGGCAGATCCCTCAGGAGCCTGTTGTCTTCTGAGGAAGACGACCCCTGGAAGAATTTTTCGAGGATTCTGGAAAATTCGCGGATATTCATTTTTCGGCTTTTACATTATGTATCCGCAACTCCGTTTTTTCCTTACAGAAAAATATGTTTTTTTTGAAATTATATGCCGGATACCCCGGAACTGAGGCGTGGAGTCCTGCCGGCTTCCGTCAGGAAATGAAAATGCCGAGTACGGCAGCCAGTATGATTTTCGCGATGTCTTCGCGCAACGCGCTGTAGGCTCTGTGGAGGTGTGTTTCGACAGTTTTGGTCGAAATGCCGAGCGTTTCGGCGATTTCCCTGACCGACATTTCCTGGAACATTTTCATAACAAACACTTTTCTCCTGATCTCGGGAAGCGAGTCTATGACTCTGTTCATCTCGTTGTGTATCAGATTGAAGTCGGCATCCCCTTCGGATGCCCTCTGTGAATTTTCCGAATGCAGCGCCGCAAAGTCGATGTATTTCGTGGCTGTGACCTGCCGGCGCAATTCCTTGTAGATGGCGTTGCGTGCGCTCACATAAAGCCAGGCGGGAAGATTTTTCCCGGCAGAAATGCTTTCCTTGTGTTCCCAAAGCTGCATGAAACACAGCTGGGTGATGTCTTCGGCGAGAGTTTCGTTCTTGAGTACGGAGCACGCAAAACCGTACACCATACCGGCATATTTGTCGTACAGTGCGGAAAAAGCCTTTCTGCTTCCTGCGTTGAGTTCGGTTATCAGAAGACTGTCTACCACTCCGATGCCTTTTTCATTTTGAGTGCTATACGGTCATTGCACAGATTGCCGATGCTGCCGATATGCGTGTGACTCACTGTCTTGTCGGCGTGGAAACGGCCTTCGTTCACTTCGATGCCTACACTCTTGTATGCATCCCGGAAAGGCATTCCGGCCAGAGCCCTTCTGTTTACCTCCTCGACAGTGAAAAGATAGTCGTAGACAGGTGAGTCGAGGATATGTCGGTTTACCCGCACCTCTTTCAGCATAAATCCCGTCATTTCCAGACATTTGTGCATCAGCTCCAGTGCCGGGAAAAGAATGTCCTTGAGCAGCTGGAAATCCCTGTGGTATCCGTGTGCCATATTGCTGCAAAGCAGGGAAATCTCGTTTTCGGAAGAAAGTATCCTGTTGCAGTCGCCTCTGATTATTTCCCACACGTCTGGGTTTTTCTTGTGCGGCATAATGCTCGATCCGGTGGTCAGCTCGTCCGGGAAAGAAATGAAACCGAAATTAGGACACATATACAGGCAGCAGTCAGAGGCGAATTTATTGAGGGTCAATGCTATGCTGCCTATGGCAGATGCCACGGCCTTTTCCGACTTGCCCCTGCTCAGCTGGGCTGCCACGACATTGTAGTCAAGGTCTTCGAAGCCCAGGAGGCGGGTGGTCATCTCTCTGTCGAGGGGAAAGGAATTCCCGTAACCGGCTGCGGAGCCCAAAGGATTCTGGTTCACGAGATGATACGCACCGCGGAGCATATACATATCATCGGCCAGGGCCTCGGCGTAGGCTCCGAACCACAGCCCGAACGAAGACGGCATAGCCACCTGTCCGTGAGTGTAGCCCGGAAGCATCACATCCTTGTGCCTTTCGCTGAGATCCTGCAGGATTCCGAACAGACCGAGTACTTCCGTCCTGATTTTGCCGAGCTCCTCGCGAAGGAACAGCTTTATATCCACCAGGACCTGGTCGTTCCGCGAACGGCCCGAATGGATTTTCTTTCCTACATCCCCGAGCCTGCGTGTCAGAAGCAGCTCTACCTGGGAGTGGATGTCTTCGACATCGTCTTCCAGAGAGAATTCGCCGCGCTCTATTTCTTCGAGAATTCGGTCCAATGCTTCCGTCAGGGATTCCAGTTCGTCTGCAGTCAGCAGCCCGATGGATTCCAGCATCCTGATATGGGCCTTGGACCCGATGACGTCGTATTTTGCCAATGCCATATCCAGTTTCCTGTCGTTTCCTACAGTGAAGTTTTCCACTATGTCGGAAGCCTTAGTGCCTTTGCTCCAGAGTGTCGCCATAATCGAATTTCCTATTGTCGAAAAAGTGTTTCAATATCGCAATATAGCCATTTATTCCGTCCGAAATTTCTTTTTTGGTGATAAATTCATTCTTCTTGTGGGACCTTTCGGACTTTCCGGGGCCGATCTTGACGGCATCGCATCCTATCCTTATCCAGTCGGAAGTGGTTGGAGAAGAGAATGTTCCGATACCTGCGGCCGAGATGCTGTCCAAAAGCGGGGAGTCATCGCGCGTAGCCGAGGACCTGTTTTTCAAGTTCCTGGCAGCCAGACTGCTTTGGCATATTTCGCGTAGGTTTTCCAGTATTTCAGCGTTGGAATACATTTCGGTCGGGCGGATGTCCACTACAAAGCGGCATTTGTCCGGTATGACATTGTGTGCCGTGCCTGCATCTATCTGGGTGACAGACAGCCTTACCTTGCCCATCCTCGGAGAAATCCGGCTGAATTCGTATTCCCTGAGCCTGCGTATGTCTTCCAGGGCTATGTAGATGGCATTCACGCCTTCTCCTCGCGCTGCGTGCCCGCTGACACCTTCAGCTGTCCCGTCGATGACCAGAAGCCCTCTTTCCGATGTGGCCGCCTTCATTTCCGTAGGCTCTCCGACTATGGCCCACTCCGGCTTCCGGACATTTTCGAGTCCGGGAATTTCGGAGAAATGCTCCCATACCAGGCTCATTCCGTCCGGTCCTGACCGTTCTTCCTCGCTGCTCAGCACCAGGACCAGGTTGACAGGCAGCTTTTCCCCGTAATAATATTGGAATGCGGCGCATAGCGAGACGACGGAGCCGCCGTCATCGTTGCTGCCGAGACCGCAGACGATTTCGGAGGGCTCGCAGCCGAAGATTTCCCCAACCTGCTCCCGATCGGGATTGTATGGGTCTATGTCATAGCCGTCGCACACCGGTACAGTGTCCATATGTGCGCAGAGCATCAGAGTCGGTGCGGACGGGGCGGGGCAGAGGTTGGCGGCTATGATGTTGTTCTTTATCCTCGTATGCCTTATACCTCTGGCTTCCAGCGTTTCAGAGATGTAGCTGCAGACCTTTTCCTCGTGGAAGGACTCGGACGGTATCGCCACCATCCCTCTGAGCATTTCAGCCGCACTTTCCGTAAGTGTATGAATATCCATCTCCGTTTCCGTCTTATTTCCCTGAGACGAGTTCCGTCCCCAGATCGTTGGTGATGTTTCGGGAATTCTTGATTACCACTTTCTCCACTCCGTCGGATATGGCCCTGAACGCATTTTCGAGTTTGGGCAGCATACCGTCAGCCACTGTGCCATTTGCCTTAAGCTGACTGAAAAGCTCAGGGTCGATCCGGCGTATCAGGCTCGAATCATCGTCTCTGTCGGCCAGGACTCCGTCCTTTTCGAAACAGTAGACCAGATGCACCTGGTGGTTTTTCGAGAGACTTACCGCTATGCCGGAAGCCACGGTGTCTGCATTGGTATTGAGCAGCTGTCCGTCAGCCGTATATGTTATGGCGCAGAAAACAGGTGTCAGTCCGGTTTCTATGAGTCCTGTTATGAATCCTCCGTCGATGTTTTCCGCTTTCAGGTCTCCCACGAAGCCGTAGTCCACCGTTTCCCCTGTAGAGGCAAGCCTGACCGGCGGTCTTTTCACGGCCTTTATCACTCCTGCATCCGCTCCTGAAAGGCCTATGGCGTTGCATCCGTTTTTCTGCAGCAGTGCCACTATGCTCTTGTTGCACCACCCGGCATATACCATCGTGACTATCCTGAGGGTGTCGGCATCGGTTACTCTCCGGCCTTCTATCATCACCGGTTCGAAGCCGAGTTTCTTCTGCATCTGGCTGGCTATGGCTCCGCCTCCGTGTATCAGTACCTTGGCTCCGGGTACTGCCGCGAAATCTGCCGCGAATTTTTCCAGTTTTTGAGGGTTGTCGACGACATTGCCCCCTATTTTGAAAACTTTTATATGCATATCGGTTTTTGTCTTTTAGCAGTTCCCCCCCCCGGCTGCGTTCCGGATGGCACGGGGATACTAAAGCCCCAGGAGGATTTCCTTCAGCACCGTCTGTGCGGACACCACACGGTTCGCCGCTTCCGGTATCACTATCGACTGCGGACTTTCGATCACTTCGTCGGTCACTATCATATTCCTCCTCACCGGGAGGCAATGCATAAAGTACGCATTGTCGGTAAGGGCCATCTTACGGCTGTCTACCGTCCAGCTGCGGTCGGTGCTGATGACTTTTCCGTAGTTCTCCCCGGTGTATGCCGCCCAGTTCTTGGCGTAGATGAAGTCTGCGCCTTCGAATGCCTTGTCCTGGTCGTATTCTATCCTCGCATTTCCGGTGAAGGCAGGGTCGAGTTCATATCCGTGAGGGTGAGTTATGACGAATTCGCAGTCCATTATATTCATCCCTTCCGCAAACGAGTTCGGGACAGCCTGGGGCAATGCTTTCGGGTGCGGTGCCCAGGTCATAACCACCTTAGGCCTTTCCTTTTTCCTGTATTCCTCTATGGTTATCATATCCGCAAATGTCTGCAGAGGGTGTCTGGTGGCGGCTTCCATACTGAATACAGGTTTGCCGGAATATTGTATGAACTGGTTGAGTATCTTTTCGTTATAGTCATCCTCCCTGTTTTCGAATCTGGCAAACGACCTCACGCCGATGATGTCGCAGTAGCAGCCCATCACCGGTATCGCTTCAAGAAGATGTTCCGGTTTGTCGCCGTCCATTATTACCCCGCGCTCGGTCTCCAGTTTCCACGCCCCCTGGTTCACATCAAGTACTATGACATTCATACCTAAGTTCATAGCAGCTTTCTGCGTGCTGAGTCTTGTCCTGAGGCTTGAGTTGAAGAACAGCATCAGCAGCGTCTTGTTTTTCCCGAGCTCCTGGTCGGCGAACGGGTTCTCCTTCACGTATCTGGCTTTGGCGAAAGCCTCGTCGAGGCTGCCTAATTGGGTTACCGAGGTGAAATGTCTCATAATCGTATCTGTAAAAACGTTTTAAATCACGTACACTGCCGGAACTTTCCCGGAAAGACACAAACTTACGGAAAATATGCGGAATATCCGCCGGATTGCTTGTTAAATAAAGATGACAGATTTGTCTGCCTTCTTCCGGCTGCCTGCAGGAGACTGACATTGGGATAAGAGCGTTATTATGGACGCAGCCCTAATAAACGTCAGGCACGCTGAATCCCGGAATATTTTCTTCATAATAGCGATGTTTTAGGCTTGATGCCTTTAAAGGTCTTATATTCAGTTCAAAAGTAATGAAAATCCCGTTTATCCGCAACATCGCTGCAAATGGATTTAAAGCAACGGTGTCATATATAAAGGCAGGTACACAATCCCGTCTTCTATTTTCACATCCTTATCGTGAAGCACGTAAGGTGTGGACAACTGGGAACCGTATTTGGCAATACATTTTCTCAATGAGTTCAGTGTGTAGCGTTGTCCGGATTTTACCTCAATAGGTGAAATGTTATGCCTGCTGGTCGTTACAGGTTTGGCTATCAGGAAGTCTATTTCCATACGGTCATCTGCTGATGTCCGGGAACTGTTACTGAAAAAATAAAGTTTGTGTCCTGCCGCCCGAAGCATTTGTGCCACGATATTCTCCACCAGCATTCCCTCGTTCACTTCCAGCTTGTCAAACATCAGTTTCCGGTAAAGGTCCGCACTTACTATCCCACGTTCGTCAAAGGCGTGGCTGATGAGCAGTCCAGTGTCGCCCATATAGCATTTCATCGTAGTACGTTCTTCATTCAGTTTCAGCCCGATGCTCGGTGCTGTCGAATTATAACAGCAGTTGATGATTTTAGCGTCATTCAGCCAGAAGAAAGCCTGCGAATAATCACGCATACGGGCTTCACTCTGCAATGCGGACAAGACAAACTTCTTTTCTTGCTTCTGTAATTGTCCCGGAATTTCCTCAAAGATAGCTGCGACTTTAGTTTCCTGATTGTCAGCATATTTGCGGATGTCATTGCGGTAAAGAGCCAATATGTCGCGCTTCACCTCATCCACTTTTTCAAAATCCCGTGTTTCCACATATTTCAGTACAGCCTGTGGCATTCCTCCGACAATCAGATATTGCCGGAAATAGTCCATTGTCCGGCGATGGAAAGCCTCCATCGGAAGAAGTTTGTCAAACCGCATCCGGATGTAAGGCATCAGCATTTCATCACCCATCGCCCACAGGAACTCCTCAAAGTCCATCGGAAACATTTCAATGGTATGTTCTTCGGATGGCAACATAATGTCCTTGACATTCTTCTTGATGGAAATAAGCGAGCCTGTTTCAATGTAGTCATAACGTCTGTCTGCCACCAAATGCTTGATGGCTGCACGGGCACGGGGGCAGAACTGTACTTCGTCGAATATGA
>CALVBH010000046.1 GCA_944325765.1 uncultured Bacteroidales bacterium | reverse complement strand
AATATACTTCGACGATGACCGGAAAGGGGAGTGTTTCCGGAAATACAGGACCGTCGAGGAATCGTTCAGGGACCATTCGGATTTTCTCAGGTACAGGGACAGGTACAAGTTCCTTTTCGACTTCAATGTCACCGATTACGAATCCTGGGCCTACGGCCTGAAAAAGGCCGGTTATGCCACGGATCCGGCCTATCCGCGCAAGCTCATCCGCCTGATAGAGGAGTATGACCTGGACCGCTTCGACAGACGGGAGAGGAAACGCCATGTCTCGAAAGACACATCTCCGGTTTCAGCCGGGAAGCAGCCTTCCGCCGCGGTTTCCGTTCCGGCCGAAGTCCCGGCAACTCCTGCAGAGGTGGAGACTCCGAAGCCTTTGTCCGACAGGCAGGGAAAGACTCTGCATCTGTCCCTGACACGGCAGTTGTATTCCCAGAACGGTGTCCCTTTCGTCTATTCGGTGGAGGGCGAGACATATTCCGATATTGCCCGGTATTACAGCCTGTTCCTCGGGGAAATCTTGAGATTCAACGATTTGGAACAGGATACGGAACTCTATCCGGGTACAGTGGTCTATCTCCAGCCGAAGAAGTCCAGGGCGGCCAGGCATGTGGAGAAATACGTGGCCGAGGGCGGGGAATCCGTCCGGGACATAGCCCAGCGTTACGCCGTGAAGACCAAAAGCCTGCTCAAGCGCAACGGCTTGGAGTCTCCGCGGGAACTCCGCGAGGGCGAGACGATATTGCTCCGCAAGTAAATTCCTTCTGACCGGCATTGTTCTATGAAAAAGACATTGGTTATATGTGCAGCGGCGGCTGCGATTCTGGTTTTCGGCGCAGGGCTTTTTGTCGGGTTGCGGTACTGGTCCGACAACAGGGCTCCCGGTTTCCGTAACCCGTATACGCTTTTCGTATATCCCGATACTGAATGCGGCGCCGTTCTCGACTCACTGATATGCGGCGCGGATGCCGTAAGAAAGGGGAGTGTGGAACGTGCTGCCGCCAGAGAGGGCCTCGACGGGAATATCCGGCCGGGAAGATATGACGTACTTCCGGAGTATTCCGCTGTATATGTGATGCGAATGCTGAAAAACGGATGGCAGACTCCGCAGAATCTCACCCTGTCCGGTACCATAAGGTCCAAGGGCCGTCTCGCGGATATCATCGGCACCCAGATGATGGTTGATTCGGCCTCCGTGGTTTCAGCACTTGAAGACGGGGACTTCCTTTCCCGGTACGGCTTTACACCTGAAACCGTTTTCGCGCTTTTCCTCCCGGATACCTATCAGATGTACTGGACGGCTTCCGTTCCGGAGATTTTCGGACGCTTCAAAAAGGAGTACGACGCCTTCTGGACTGCAGAAAGGCTGGCGCTGGCTGAAAGACAGGGACTTACCCCGATGGAGGTATCCGTGATGGCTTCCATAGTCAGCGGAGAGACACTTCAGGCTTCTGAATATCCGATGATTGCCGGGGTGTATCTGAACCGTCTTCGCCGCGGGATGAAACTGCAGGCCGACCCGACGGTATGTTTCTGTTATGACTATACACTCGACCGCGTGCTGAAAAAACACCTCGGAATCGATTCCCCGTACAACACCTACAGATACCGGGGACTCCCTCCGGGGCCTATCAATGTGCCTCCGAAAGCCTGCATCGACGCTGTCCTGCATCCTGACGGACACGGTTATCTGTACTTCTGCGCGAGTCCTGAATTCGACGGGACACACAGGTTCGCGGCAACATACAGGGAGCATTTGAAAAACGCCCGGGAGTTCCAGCGTGCCCTTACCGCACGCAACCGCCTGAACGGCAACCTGTAAACCGCCCGGGCAGCACGATGTAAACCGTCAGAGCAGCCCGTTGTAAATTTCTATGTATCTGCGTGCCGTGCGTTCCCAGGAAAATCCGAGGGCGTGCTCTTTCATGAGCCTGATGTCTATTTTCCCGTTTTCATAATGTTTCATACCTTCCCTGAACTGGCGCCTCATGGTTTCAGGCTCGAAGTCGTGGTCGAAATAGAAAACGTAATTGCCGCCTATTTCGGGAAGGGCGGTCCTGTCGGAAACGAATACCGGCTTCTGATAATACAGCGCCTCGATTACGGGCAGCCCGAAGCCTTCGACTATGGACGGCAGGAGAAACGCCTCGCAGTTCTTTATGTACCAGAATTTGACTGCGTCTGTTATGGGACCTATGATGAAGACCCTGTCCTGCACCCCGTACCGTGCGGCTTCTTCCATTATGCGTCTTTCGTACGGCGATTTGTTTCCGGCGATGATCAGAAGATAGTCATTGTCCTGCAGCAGGGCGGGCAGGACGTGGTAATTCTTTCGCGGCAGTACGGTGCCGACTGAAAACAGGAATTTCCTTTCCGGCCTGGATACCGGAGGGACGATGTCCCCGTCGAAGTGGTTCAGACCGTTGTAGACCACTTCCACGTATTTGCCATGAGTGTCGATGTTGTCGAGAATATCCCGTTTCGTGCTTTCGGAAATGGCTACGATGTGGTCTGCACGGTCGATATGCCGCTGAAGCGACTGCAGATATCTGCCGTGTTTCTTTATCGGAGTTTCATACAGGAAATCCAGGTCGTGGACTGTCAGAATCTGCCTTACCGGCCTTGGCGGTACATATACCGTATCCTGATGGGCGGAATGCCAGACTTTTACGGAACGGCTGCAGAAAAGATGAAGCCTGTCGGAAGGAAAAACCGTCCTGTAGCTGACCCTGTCTCCCCATCTGCCCCTGTATTTTCCCGGGACGTAAAGGCACAGTCTGTTGTTCAACAGGTTTCTCTGGTCTACGAGAGCTGAGGCTACGTTGTCGCAGAAAACAGACAGTCCGGTATTCGGCCATTTCAATCTTTCACAGTCGAAAACTACCATAGATAAAGTTTTATTCCGCTCCAAATTTATTAAATAATAAGCATATCAGCAAATGTCAGGGATTTTTAGTATCTTCGCAGGCTATGAAAGAATTTTTGCAAGTGCTCAGGCGTTATGTGACGCCCTATTCCAAATATCTGGCAGGAGCGGTATTCCTGAATATTTTCTCCGCGGTATTCAACATATTCTCGTTCTCCCTCATCATCCCCATCCTGCAGATACTGTTCAGGATGGACACGAATGTCTATACCTTCATTCCGTGGGATACGCCGGATATGTCTTTCAAGGATCTGGCATTGAACAACGCGTATTACTATGTGACCGAGCTGATAGCGCATTACGGAGGCTCCGTGACGCTGCTGCTCCTGGGGCTGTTCCTCGGGGTGATGACAGCCCTGAAGACGGCCTGTTATTTCGGTTCTTCAGCCATTATGATTCCTATCAGGACGGGCATAGTCAGGGATATAAGAATCTCCGTGTATAACAAGATGCTCGGTCTTCCGCTCGGTTTCTTCTCCCAGGAGCGCAAAGGCGATATAATAGCGAGAATGAGCGGTGATGTGAACGAGGTGGAAAACTCCATCACCAGTTCGCTCGACATGCTCATAAAGAACCCGATTCTTATACTCTTTTATTTCACCACCCTCATCATTACGAGCTGGCAGCTGACCATATTCACTCTCGCCGTGGTCCCTCTAATGGCATGGGGAATGAGTGCGATAGGCAAGAAACTCAAAAGAAAGTCCCTCAAGGCCCAGGCCAAGTGGAGCGATACCATGTCCCAGCTGGACGAAACCCTCGGCGGGCTCCGAATCATCAAGGCTTTCATAGCGGAAGACAGGATGAAGGAAAGATTCCTCAAAACCAGCAACGAGCTCAGAAAGGCATCGGGAAAAGTCGCCACACGCCAGGCCCTGGCCCATCCTGTCAGCGAATTCCTCGGAACCGTTATGATTATGATCGTGCTCTGGTTCGGCGGCACCCTCATACTGAGCGACTCTGCCACGATAGACGCACCGACATTCATATTCTATATGGTGATTCTGTACAGCGTCCTGAATCCGCTGAAAGAGTTCGCCAAGGCGGGGTACAGCATTCCGAAAGGTCTCGCCTCCATGGAAAGGGTGGACAAGATCCTGAAGGCGGAAAACAATATCAGGGAGAAACCGGATGCCGCAGGCATATCGTCTTTCGAAGACAGGATAGAATTCCGCCACGTGAATTTCGAATATGAAGCAGGCAAGGAAGTTCTGAAGGATATAAACATCACGGTTCCCAAAGGAAAGACCATAGCTCTCGTCGGGCAGTCCGGCTCCGGAAAATCCACTTTAGTGGACCTCATACCGAGATACCACGATGTTACCGGAGGGGAGCTGCTGATAGACGGGATGAATATAAAGGACCTTAAAATCAAGGATCTCCGCGGCCTTATCGGCAACGTCAACCAGGAAGCCATCCTGTTCAACGACACCATATTCAACAATATTGCCTTCGGAGTCGAAAACGCGACCATGGAAGAAGTCGTGGCAGCGGCGAAAATCGCCAATGCGCATGATTTCATCATGGAAAAGGAGGACGGCTATCAGACCAATATCGGCGACCGCGGCGGCAAACTTTCCGGAGGCCAGAGACAGAGGATAAGCATTGCCCGGGCGATTTTGAAGAATCCTCCGATCCTCATTCTCGACGAAGCCACATCGGCCCTCGATACCGAGTCGGAAAAACTGGTGCAGGAGGCTCTCGACAGGCTGACATCTTCGAGAACCACCATAGCGATAGCGCACAGGCTTTCCACTATCAAGAATGCGGATGAAATCTGTGTGATGCATGAGGGCAGAATCGTGGAGCGCGGCACGCACGACGAGTTGATCAGACTCAACGGCTACTATAAAAAGCTGAATGACATGCAGGCCCTGTAGGATTATTCGCAGGTGCAGAGCAACATAAATCCGTCGAACTGACGTTATTATATGAAATTCCAGCTCATATCCGATTACAGGCCCTCCGGCGACCAGCCCGAGGCCATAAAGGAACTGTGCTCGGCCCTGAACGAGGGCATCGATGCCGTGACCCTTCTCGGAGTCACCGGCTCCGGAAAGACCTTTACCATGGCCAATGTCATAGAAAGACTGCAGAGGCCGGCCCTGATTCTCAGCCACAACAAGACACTTGCAGCACAACTGTACGGAGAATTCAAGTCCTTTTTCCCAAACAATGCAGTGGAATACTTCGTCTCCTACTATGACTATTACCAGCCCGAAGCCTATATCCCCACTACGGATACATACATCGAGAAGGATCTGAGCATCAACGACGAAATAGAGAAACTCAGGCTCAGCGCGGCTTCCTCCCTCCTGTCGGGACGGCGGGATGTCATCGTGATTTCCAGTGTTTCCTGTCTCTACGGCATAGGAAATCCGGAGGACTTCCATTCCCAGACTGTTTTCGTGAAGAAAGGGGAGACACGGAGCATGACCAGGTTCCTTTACCAGTTGGTGGACGCACTTTATTCCCGTACCGAAGCAGAATTCAAGAGAGGTTCCTTCAGGGTCAGGGGAGATACGGTGGATGTCTGCCTCGGAAACGGGGACAATGCCGTGCGTATAGAATTTTTCGGCGACGAGGTCGACAGCATTTCCATCATCGACCCGCTTACGGGAGCTTTCATAGATTCTTTGGAAGAAGTCGCCATATATCCTGCGAACAACTTCGTTACGACGAGGGAACGGAGCATAAAGGCCATCAGCGAGATACAGGATGACCTGGTGAAGCAGTGCGCCTGGTTCGAGAGCATGGACAGGCATCTCGAGGCCAAAAGGCTGAAGCAAAGGGTGGAATACGACCTGGAAATGATAAAGGAAATGGGGTATTGCCCGGGTATCGAGAATTATTCGAGATATTTCGACGGAAGGAAAGAAGGGATGAGACCGTTCTGCCTGATAGACTATTTTCCGAAGGATTTCATAACATTCATCGATGAAAGCCATGTGACTCTTCCGCAAATCAGGGCGATGTACGGAGGCGACCATTCCAGAAAAAGCGTGCTCGTCGAATACGGATTCCGCCTGCCGGCCGCCGCCGACAACAGGCCTCTGAAGTTCGAGGAATTCGAGGCGATTACGAACCAGACAGTATATGTCAGCGCCACTCCGGGCGACTATGAACTTCAGAAATCCGGAGGTCTCGTGGTAGAGCAGGTGGTCCGTCCTACCGGGCTTCTCGACCCTCCTATCCAGGTGCGGCCTACGAAGAATCAGGTGGATGACCTTCTCGAAGAAATCCGCGTGAGGGCCGACAGGGACGAACGCGTCCTGGTCACTACCCTGACCAAGCGCATGGCGGAGGAACTGGAGAAATATTTCACGAAAATGGGGGTCAGGTGCCGCTATATCCATTCGGACGTGGATACTCTCGAACGTGTAGAAATCATCGAAGACTTCAAGAACGGGCTTTTCGATGTCCTCGTAGGCGTGAACCTGCTCAGGGAAGGGCTGGACATACCTACCGTCTCCTTAGTGGCCATCCTGGATGCCGACAAGGAGGGGTTCCTCCGCTCCGGCCGCTCCCTTACGCAGACGGCTGGCCGCGCTGCGCGTAATGTGAACGGTTTAGTGATAATGTATGCGGATACCGTCACCGGCTCCATGCAGGAAACCATCTACGAGACCGACCGCCGCCGTACCAAGCAGATGGAATACAACAAGAAGCACAATATTACTCCTACCCAGGTCGGAATCCGTAAAAACTCCCTCGTAAACGAATCCGCTTCCGCCGACAGTCCGGCAAAACGCAATCCGCGTCTGTCCAATACCGTTTCAGGCCGGCTAAGCGCCGCCAATTCCTACGAGGACCCTCACTATATCCCCGACCCTTCCGAACTCGGCAAGGGCCATGTTTCCGTCGGTCTCGGCCACGATTCCCGACGCCCCTCGAATTCCGCCTATTCTGACGGATACATCCAGGCCGACCTCGCTGCCGTGCTTCAGGATCCCGTCATCCGCTCCATGTCCCGCTCCCAAATCGAAAAAGCCGCAATTTCAGCCAAAAAGAACATGCAAAAAGCGGCCGCCGACCTCGATTTCACGGCTGCTGCGCGGTATCGGGATGAGATGTGGGCTTTGCAGGAGTATCTGAAAGTCTGGTCCGGAGACTGACGAGGGCGGTCTGCGGCGTTGCCTTCGGGATTCGGCCTCAGTTATTTACGGAAGTAAACTCCTGTCAGCCTCACCCTCGGCGCCTTGCATCCCATCCCTTGTCAGCCTCCGGTGCGGCGAAAGTGCACGAGGGGCGGTCTGCGGCGTTATGGTTGTCATCCTAAGCGCAGCCGAAGGATCTGTCTTCGGGATTTTCTTTTGTTTTCTTGAGCGCAAGCAATATCTTTGTTGGAAAATTGAGACAAAGATGGCGCTTGACGAAAATATTTGTGCAAAGCCTTTTGTAAAATGGGTCGGAGGTAAAACTCAATTATTGGGTGAGGTCGAGAAATCCTTGCCAGGTAATTTCGCATCCATTAAAGATGCGGTGTATGTCGAGCCATTTGTCGGAGGCGGGGCTGTCCTTTTCTGGATATTACAGAAGTATTCAAATATATCTCAGGCGGTGATTAACGATATAAATCTGGATCTCATCAACGTTTACCGTATTATTAAGGACGTACCGCAAGAGCTTATATCAGTGTTGAGACAGTATCAGGATAGTTACATCTGCCTGAATGATGAGGAAAGGAAAGCGTTCTACCTGACAAAGAGAAAGATTTTCAACCAAAAAGCTGTTTCCAGGGAAGAAATGGCGGCTCTTTTCATATTCCTGAACCGTACTTGTTTTAATGGGCTGTACAGAGTAAATGCGAAGGGCGAATTCAATGTCCCTCATGGAAAGTATGCCAATCCGAAAATTTGCGATGAAGCAAACATATTGTCTGTTTCCAGATTGTTACAGAAAGTCACAATATTGTGTGGCGATTTCTCTGAGACATTGCAATATGCTTCAAATAAATCATTGTTCTATTTTGATCCTCCCTATAAACCGTTGACTGTGACATCATCGTTTACCTCGTATGCAAAAGAAGGATTTAATGATGATGAGCAAAAGCGTTTAGGAAAATTCTGTGTTGAGATATCAATGAAGCATGCAATGATCGTGGCCAGCAATTCGAACCCTCAAGGCGTGAATCCTAAAGAAGACTTTTTTGATAAAGTTTACAGTACATTCAGTATCAGAAAAGTGCAGGCTACGAGAATGATTAACGCCAATCCGAATGGGAGGGGTAAACTTTCAGAAATAATGATAACTAATATTAGTCTATGAAAAGGGATTTTGATGAATGGCTTGCCGGTTTCCGGGAGACGATAGCTGATTACAAGTATTATGTCGACTTCGGGAAAGTTTATAACAATGTAGAGTCGATAAGAATAGAGTTGAATATCC
>CALVBH010000045.1 GCA_944325765.1 uncultured Bacteroidales bacterium | reverse complement strand
ATGTCGTGGTCTATGGCGAATTTGGACAGTTTCTCATGTCTGGTGGCCACCTGGGAGCATATCGTTTCGTGTACTTTCAGAAGTCCTCTGCCTTCGAATCTCTGCATCGGCAGTTCGTTTTCCCTGGCCATAAGTTCCTTCAGTCTGGCGCAGATGGATGAGTATTCCGCCGGATTCTTCGTGGTCTGCGAGAAGATTTCGATGTGCTTTTTCAGGTCTATTTTCCTTTCCGCGATGGCTTCTTCAAGCATTTTCATATTCTCTATCACTGTGGCGTTCCCTTCGGCCTGGCCGACCAGACCGAGCACTTCGGCATGTCCGGGTTTTCCGAAAATGATGATCTGTCCGTCCGTGGAACCGTCCTTTATGGCGGAATATGCTTCACGTATGCTTTCCTGCAGTTTCAATACGACTGGACAGGTACAGTCTATTATGTTGAAATGCAGGCTGTGTGCCTTTTCGTATGTGGCCGGAGGTTCTCCGTGCGCCCGGATGAGAAGTGTCTCACCTTCGGCATCCTGCATCTCGTCGAGATCCTCCTTGTCGATGGTTACCAGCCCCTTGGCTTCGAGTCTGGTAAGTTCGGCGTCGTTGTGAACGATGGAACCGAGAGAAAAGAGCCTGCCTTCCGGTCCGTCGAGCTGTTCCTCGGCTTTCCTGATAGCTCTGGTCACGCCGGCGCAGAATCCGGAGTTGGCATCGATATCCACACTGAGTCTCATTGCTGTACGCTTTTATTGCCGAATCTTTCGGCGATAAGTTCCCGTATCCATACCATCTGCTCCTCGATGGTCATTTCGGAATTGTCCAGAACGATGGCGTCATCGGCTTTTGCCAGAGGCGATACCTGGCGGTGGGAGTCTATGTAGTCCCTTTCCCTGACATTTTCCAGCACGTCTGAGAAACTGACCTTTTCTCCTTTGCCTTCCAGTTCCTTCATCCTGCGCATCGCCCGTGTCTGCGGGTCTGCTGTCATGAATATTTTAAGTTCCGCATCCGGAAATACGGTGGAACCTATGTCGCGTCCGTCTATGACCACTCTTTTTCTGATGCCCAGTTCGCGGAGTTTCCTGTCCACATATTCCCTGACAGGGGCGAATGCGGCTATGGGACTGACTTTCCGGGATACCGCAAGGCTGCGTATTTCCTTTTCTATGCATCTGTCTCCCATATATGTCCTGCATCCGTCGGCTTCCTGCCTGAAATGAAGGTCCAGATCCGCAAGCCCCCGGCAGAGCCTTTCTCCGTCTATCCTGTTTTCTCCGTCTATGAGACCGTTTTCCATGGCATAGAGTGTGACCCCGCGGTACAGGGCGCCGGAATCCAGATACAGAAAACCGAATTCTTTCGCAATGAGTTTCGCGAAGGAGCTCTTTCCGGTAGAGGAAAATCCGTCAATGGCTATTACGATGTCCGGTATAAGCATCATGGGTGCAAGTGAATTCTTGGCAAAAGTACAAAAAAATTCCATTCTGGCGGAAAAAGTGTTAGTTTTGCTGACATTATTGGAAAGAGTTATGAAAATACTTGTAATAGACGATGAAAGGTCCATCAGGAATTCCCTGAAGGAAATACTTGCGGATGAAGGCTATGAAGTGGATGTGGCAGAAGACGGGGTGCAGGGCTGCGGAATGGCTGTCAGGGAAAAATACGGCGTGATTTTCTGCGATATAAAGATGCCGAACATGGACGGTATAGAGGTCCTGTCGAAACTGGAAGAGGAAGGCGTGGACTCTGCGGTCATTATGATATCGGGCCATGGCGACATAGATACCGCAGTGGAGTGCATAAAGAAAGGCGCTTTCGACTTCATCCAGAAGCCTCTGGACCTGAACAGGATATTCATTACCATCAAGAACGCCACAGACAAGGTTTCGCTGGTCAAGGAAACGAAAATCCTGAAGAAAAAGGTCTACGGAGGCCAGGAGATGATCGGAAATTCCGAAGGAATGCAGCACGTCCGTGCAATCATCGACAAGGTCGCACCTACCGACGCCCGTGTTCTCATCACGGGAGCGAACGGTACAGGCAAGGAACTGGTAGCCAGGACACTGCATCAGAAAAGCAACAGGGCAGCCATGCCATATATCGAGGTAAACTGTGCGGCGATACCGTCCGAACTCATTGAAAGCGAGCTTTTCGGGCATGAAAAGGGAGCTTTTACCTCGGCCATCAAGCAGCACAAGGGAAAGTTCGAACAGGCTGACGGCGGTACTCTGTTTCTGGACGAAATAGGGGACATGAGCCTTTCGGCGCAGGCCAAAGTGCTGAGAGTCCTGCAGGAAAGAAAACTTTCCAGAGTCGGCAGCGACAAGGATATCGTCGTGGATGTGAGGGTCCTGGCGGCGACCAACAAGAATCTGAAGGAAGAAATAGCCAAGGGCAATTTCAGGGAGGATCTGTACCATCGCCTGAGCGTCATCGTCATCAACGTGCCTTCTCTCGACGAACGCAAGTCGGATATTCCGCTTTTAGTCGAATATTTCATCGACAGTATATGCGCGGAAACCGGAATGCCGAAGCGGAAGGTGGAGCCGGAGGCGTTGCAGCTCCTTGTGGACAAGTCCTGGTCGGGAAATATCCGGGAGCTCAGGAATGTCGTGGAAAGACTCCTGATACTTTCAGGCGACTCGATCACTGCCGGCGATGTCCGGGATTATGTCTACTGACAGTTTGTCCTTCCCAAGGTGATGGTCCCGGGCTGCACGCTCATTTCCTGTTCTTGGGCAGCCGTACCGTGAAGCAGGCTCCATAGAGAGTGTATGACTTGCGGTAAAGGATTTCTCCGTTGCATTTCTCGACGATGTTCCGGCAGATGGCGAGTCCCAGACCCGTGCCGCCGCTTTTCGTGGTGAAGTTCGGTGTGAACAGTCTGTCCCGGTTCTCTTCGCTGACGCCGGGGCCGTTATCCTCGAAGACAACATCGTAATATCCGTCCACGGTGCTGTTCCTCAGGCAGATGAGTATTTCCCCGCGTTTGATCGGGCGGCCGTCTTCCATATCCTGTTTCTGCTGGATTTCTATAGCCTGGATGGCGTTGGTCAGCAGATTTACGAATACCCTGATCAGCTGCGGTTTCGGAGCCGAAACGAAGGCATCGGGCATGCCGAGGTAGGAGATGCCGATATTCTCTCTGTTGTCGAAGATAATCAGCTGGTCGCGCAGAGTGGCGTCCAGGTCGAGAATCACCGGTTCTTCGCTGTACAGTTTGGCGAATGTCGAGAACTCGTTGGCCGTTTCCGTAAGAATATCTATGTGTTCGAGTATTACGGCCGAGACCTTGTCGAATTTTTCGTCCCAGTTCGGGTCATTCTTCTGCTTCAGACGGATAAGCCTCTGGATTTCGAGCTTGATGGGTGTCAGCGGATTCTTGATTTCATGCGCCACCTGACGGGCCATCTCGCTCCAGGCCTTGTCCCTTTCGGCCTGGGCCAGTTTTTTCGCGCTTTCGGCCAGGTCCGTCACCATCCGGTTATATGCGTCTACCAGTATGGAAATTTCGTCATCCCTGTCATATCCGATATGTTCCAGACGGTGGATGTCCGTGGATGACATCTTGATTCCCATTTCCGTGATAGGCTTGAATATGGCGTTCACTATGGTGGTGCTCAGAAGGATAGTGACGGTCATCAGGATGATGAAGATGTTTATGATGGCCGCGCTGTAGAAGAACGCGTCATGTCTGAAGACATAGTTTTCCTCATTGTACGGCGTATTCAGAATGGCGACCGTCGAGCCCTTGCCGTTGAACAGCGGGGCATAGAGAGAATAATATCCGTAATTTCCGATACGTTCTTTGTTTATGAAAATTCTCTGGTTCTTGAATTTGATGCTGTAATACGCGTCCTGGCTCATTCGCGAACCGACAAGCATCTTCTCGAACACTTCCGGAGAGGTGGATCTGAACACTTTCCCGGACGGGGTGTACAGGGTGATGTCGGACCTGGTGATATTCCCGATATCTTCCATTACGGCCACGATTTCGGGGGAGTTCAAATCGTGCCAGTCTTCGGCATCCTTGATCCGGCTTTCCATAAGGTGCTGGATGGTGTTTATCTTGTCTGTCATCACATTCGTCAGATTGGTCAGATTCCGTCTCTGGACGAAAGTGATGCTTGCCACCGTCATTATGATGAGGGTGAGTATCAGGGAAACGGAGAGGACGGAATTGATTCTGGAACGGTAATAGTTCCTGAATGCCGTCTGTCTTCTGCGGTGCCATCTGCCTGAAATCAGGTACAATATGCCGTATGTGAACAGAATCAGGTACGAGAAGTTGATAAGGTAAGTCAGCCAGCCTCTCAACGGCCGCGAAATCAGGATGACCTCGTTGTCGGAAATCCTGTTTATGAAATGTATGTAATCTTTGGACCGGAAGAACTTGTCCCCGTTTTCTATGGCATTGACCGTACTTCGGTTCAGAATGGAGGGATAGGGATATGTCCCGCGGTAACTGACAAGCTTGTGCGACAGGAATTTGGCGTATGAGTATATCTGCGGCAGGTTCACCTGTCCCGGCCTGTCCGGTTTCCCGAGAATGCTCATATATCCGCTTTCGTCCAGATGCGGCTTTTCTTCGATTTCCAGGAACATGTGGACAATGCCGGAAGACGCGGAATAATATACGAATGAACCGATGTAGGTGGAGTTGCCGAGTTCGTCGGATACGAACCGGAAACGCGAATCCGGCGCTATTGGCCTGCCTGATATGAATTTTCTGCTGAAATAGTCCAGGCATGGGGCTTCGGATTCTCTTCTGAGCGAATGTCTGACAGTATTGTCCCTGCACAGGGTGGCGGTGACGGAGTAGTCCTGGGAAATACGGTACAGATAATTTTCGTTCAGCCGGTTGAGGATGATCATGTCGCTCCTCTCGAGTTCCGACAATGTGGCCACCATCGGGTCCGAGGCTATCGCGTCTTCTATGGAACGCAGCTGTATTTCCAGCGACAGGTTCCGGTCGACGGCCAGCCGGGAGGTCAGGACCATCAGTCTGTCCTGTTCCTTGCGGAAACCGAGTACTCCGGCCGTAAGTGTAAGGTACAGGGCGCAGAATGTGGCGAAACCGAGCAGCCATTTTATCGAGAAGACATTGTATCTCCACCCGGTATAGTATCTGACGGCAGGAGCGAGCATCTGCAGCAGGAGAAGCATGCAGAACAGAATCGAGATGAATGAAATGTAAACCAGTACGGTGTAGACGGACAGGCTGAGCCACTGGTACAGCATGAGCGAGATGCTGGAGTTCATTATCAGGCTCACGAGCATGCTGTGGACGTAGATTCCTGTCCCGATGAATGTCAGGATTATTCCGACGGTGTAGATTATCCTGCCCCTCGGCTTACCGCTTCCGAATGCCTTCCGGAAGAACGGCTTGCGGCACAGGTAAATGCAGAGCAGGTAGCAGAATACGAAGCAGTTGAATATGAGCAGTGCTCCGAACGAGAACAGGACGGAGCCGTCGGCGTAGATGTCGGGAGAGAATATCGTCGACATGTGCCTCATCTGCAGCCCCCACGTGTATGCCGCGGCTGACGCTACCGTGAGCAGTAAGATGATGCCGGGGAAGGTTTTCATCGAGGCATGCCTGTCGAAATACAGTATCGCGGACAGTATGAAGCACAGCAGGGCCAGCCAGCGGAGCACTCCTTTGGTAGGGAAAGGTATGTCCTTCGATGTTTCCGGGATGATTTTCATCAGAGGTTCCCCGTCTACGGTCACCGGAGCGCCGCCAGTGTGGTTGAGCGACATTACCGAATATTTTTTCGGCAGGCGCAGGTTCCTGTTTACGCCTGATTCCGAATTCTGACGGTTCACCAGAAGCGTGTTCTGGATTTCGAGTCCGTACACTATCCTGCAGCCGAGATGGTCGGATTTGCTTCTCATGATGTACCATTTCGAGCCGAGGTTCATATAGTTTCTCCTGGCCGTCACTTCGGCAAGCGGGGATGAAAGTCCGGCCCGGAGATTCGACAGTCTCTTGATGACCATCCGTGTGGCGATGTCATCGTTCCCGATGGGAAACTGGTTGCTCCAGGACTGAAGTGTGTCGTACACGTATCTGTATATGACCATGTCTTCTGGCAGGTCGCGGAGCTCCATCCATTCCGAATGGTCCGAGTCGAGGGCCTGTGCGGCATATCTTTCCAGGATTTTCAGCCTTTTCTCGATTCTGCCGCCGAACGTTTCGGCAGTCTTTTCCGCATTGTCGTATGATATCCTGAAAGTCAGTGACACGAGAAACAGCAGGATGGCCAACGCCAGGAAAATGTTCCACCCGTGTTTTCTGAAACTGAACTGATATAGTGACAGGGAGTTCTTCATCGTTATGCTTATTCGTGATGATAGGGTTCGCCTTTCATGATGGAAAAGGCTCTGTACAGCTGTTCGACGAAAATGACTCTTGCCATCTGGTGGGAGAAAGTCATTCTGGAAAGGGCGAGCTTTTCATCGGCACGGGCATATACGGCTTCGGAAAATCCGTATGCGCCTCCGATGACGAATACCAGGTCGCCGCCGTAGTGCGAGATTCTGTCTTCGAGCCTGGCGGCCCATTCCATGGAAGTGAATTCGCGTCCCTTTTCATCGAGCAGGATGACACGGTCTCCCGGGAGGATATTTTTCAGGATGTTTTCACCTTCCCGTTTCTTTATAATATCGCGGCTCAGGGACGAGGCGTTTCTGATGTCGGGAATTTCTGTGATGGAAAAGTTCGCATAGTGGGTGAGTCTGTCCGAATAGACTCCGATGCCGGCCGACACCCAGGGGATATCGGTTTTGCCTACCATTATCAGTCTGATTTTCATCGTTCTTTTCCGTGTTTCGCAGCTACGCAAATATACTTACGTGGCTCGAAATTTGCAATAACGGGCGCTGATATTTTTCAGAGGATATTTTCAGAGGACATTTTCGGAATATGAACCGCCTGTTTAGAATATTGACATTGGCTCCTGTGCTGTTCGCCGGCCTCGGCGTTTCCGCGGCGGCCCAGGATTTCGATATATTCACGCCTATCGCAAAATATATCAGGGCAGGTGATGCGGACAAACTTTCCGCGTGGTTCGCCGACAATCTCGAGATAGAAATCATATCCAGGGTCAACGACTCCAGCAGAAGCCAGGCGAGGCAGATTATGCGCTCGTTTTTCAATGCCTACAGCCCGAGCAATTTCAATATCACGCATCAGGCCGGCAAGTCGACCATGAAATATGCGCTCGGAATCCTGAATGCCGGAGGCGAAAGGTTCGTGGTGACGATTTTCGTCAATTACGGAGGAAACGGCTCTTTTGAGATACAACAGTTGAAAATCGACAGGGTCGAATAAAAAGTTGTACAACTTTTTATAATATGGCACGGGTTTTGCCTAATCTTCGTTTCGGTTAGTTTAGTTGTTAATAATAGGGTTATAGTTCAAAAGAGGGTTGGCCGTATCGGCCAACCCTCTTTTGATTTTATTTTTGCCTGAAGAAGACCTGCATCGGGCAGCCCGTAAAATCGAACTTCTCCCTTAGCTTGTTTTCCACGAATCTTCTGTACGGCGCTTTCACGTACTGAGGCAGATTGCAGAAAAACGCGAACTTCGGATTTCTCGTCGGCAGCTGTGTGCAGAACTTGATTTTCACGTACTTCCCTTTCCAGGCAGGAGGAGGGAAGTCCTCGAACACCGGTAGCATCTCTTCGTTCAGTTTCGAAGTAGGGATTTTCTTCGTATAGTTTTCATATACTCTGGCGGCAGCATTCAGCACGTCCAGCAGTCTCTGCTTCTTCAGTACGGACGTGAAAATTATCGGAACATCGTTGAACGGGGCAAGCCTGGCCCGGAGGGCCTCTTCGTAGCGTTTCAGGGTATTATTCTCCTTTTCGACCGTATCCCACTTGTTCACTACGATGACGCAGCCTTTCAGGTTCCTCACTATCAGGTTGAAGATGCTCATGTCCTGGGCTTCCATACCTGTCTGGGCGTCTATCATAAGTATGCAGATGTCCGAATGCTCGATAGCCCTGATGGATCTCATTACGGAATAGAATTCCAGATCCTCGTGAACCTTCGTCTTCTTTCTCATGCCTGCCGTGTCCACCAGCATGAATTCGTGGCCGAACTTGTTGTAGTATGTCGCGATAGAGTCTCTCGTCGTCCCCGCGACAGGAGTCACTATGTTCCGCTCGGTCCCAAGCAATGCGTTCGTCAGCGACGATTTTCCTACGTTCGGTCTTCCGACAATGGCTATGTGTGGAAGATCCGGATGTTCATCTTCCTCGGAGGACTTGTCCTCCGGCAATTTCCTTGTGATTTCATCGAGAAGGTCGCCCGTACCTCCGCCGTTGGCGGCGGAAATGCTCCATACCTCGCCGAGTCCGAGAGAGTAGAACTGATAGGAATCGTACATTTTGACTCCGCTGTCCACCTTGTTCACGGCCAGGACTACCGGTTTCCCGGAGCGCCTGAGCAAATCGGCTATCTCTTCATCGTAGTCGGTAATTCCGGTGGCCGCCTCGGTCATGAAGAGTATGAGGTCGGCCTCTTCTATGGCCAGCACTACCTGCTTGCGGATTTCCTCTTCGAAAACATCGTCTGAACGGGACGTGTATCCTCCGGTATCCACTACCGAGAAGATTCTCCCGCACCATTCGCATTTTCCGTAATGTCTGTCACGGGTCACGCCGGCAGTTTCATCCACGATGGCCTGACGCATTCCGACAAGCCTGTTGAAAAGCGTGGATTTCCCTACGTTCGGGCGGCCTACTATGGCTACAAGACTCATGGATTCACCTTTTGTTTTTTATGGTTCGGAACTATGTCGCAGCCTGCACAGTCGGCGCATCCGAGATCTTCGCAGGAGAGATTCTTCCTGGAGCCTTTCCTGCCCCAGAGCTTCATCTCCTCGTCCTTTGCGCAGGTGATGCCGAGCTTGCGCATTTCCTTGTTCCGGCTGACTTCCGTTTCCGGGAATTTGCCGTTTTTCCGGAAAATTATGTTGAAACACAGCCCGAAAATGCTAAGTCCCACGAATATGACGGCAGCGATGAATAATTCCATAATAATGACGTCGGTCCGACGAATTTATGATGCTTTGCGCAAAGAATGTCAGATGATGAAGTCAGGGCTGATAGGCTCGTCGTTGTACACCTTGTATATGATGCTGGCGAACATATCGGCTACTGAAAGCACCGTAATCTTGCTCTTGTCTTTCTCAGGATTCGACGAGAGAGGGATGGTGTCGGTAACGAGCACTTCTTCGAGAGCAGAAGCCGCGATGCGCTCGTACGCATTGCCGGAGAAAACGGCATGGGTGGCGCAGGCCCGGACACTCAGCGCCCCCATTTCCTTGAGGACGTTGGCGGCCTTGGTCAGCGTACCGGCAGTATCTATCATATCGTCCACTATGACCACGTTCTTTCCGGCAACGTCTCCGATGGCAGTGATGGAGCCTACGATATTGGCCCGTTCACGGGACTTGTGGCAGATGATTACCGGACACTGCAGGTATCGTGCGTATGCGTTGGCCCTTTTCGCCCCGCCCATGTCGGGAGCCGCAATGGCCAGATTCTCTATGGCCTTTTCCCTGAGGAACGGGAGGAAAATGGTGCTGGCATACACGTGGTCTACCGGAAAATCGAAGAATCCCTGTATCTGGTCCGCATGGAGGTCGCATGTCATCACGCGGTCGCATCCCGCCGCATGCAGTATGTTGGCGACGAGCTTTGCGCCGATGGATACGCGCGGCTTGTCCTTCCTGTCCTGTCTTGCCCATCCGAAGTACGGCATCACGGCTACCACGCAGTGTGCGGAAGCCCTTTTGGCCGCATCTATCATGAGCAGAAGCTCGAAGAGATTCTCTACCGGAGGGAAAGTCGATTGCACGATGAAAACCGTAGCGCCTCTGACGCTTTCGTTGAAAGACGGCTGGAATTCCCCGTCGCTGAATGTCAGGACATCGGACTGGCCGAGTTCTATGCCGAGAGATTTGGCGATTTTTTCCGCAAGGGGTTTGGAACTCCTGCACGCAAATAATTTCATTTTATGTTCGTTGTGCATATCGGAAAGTGTTATTATTTAAGTATTCAGTCTTTATCAAGCTGTTCGAGTACGGTTCCTATGTAGTCCAGTATTTCCTCTTTCCCGACGCCGCTGGCCGCCGAACTTACGAATACGGGCGGGAGTTCCTCCCAATATTCCAGTATCTGGCTTTTGTCTGCCTCTATCTGTCTGGCAAGGGTTTCGCTGCCGCTTTTGTCGGCCTTGGTGAATATGATGGCGAAAGGAATCCGGTTCTGTCCCAGCTCTGTCAGAAAATCCATGTCGGTACGGCCTATGTCATGCCTGGAATCTATGAGGACGAAGAGCATGACCAGGTCCGGAGAAAGGTTAATATAGTTCCTGATGATCCGGGAGAGTTTCTGCCGCCCTGTCTTGGACATTTTGGCATAGCCGTATCCAGGGAGATCGACGATGTACCATGACCTGTTTATCAGGTAATGGTTGACTAACTGGGTCTTGCCCGGAGTAGCCGACGTCATCGCCAGTTTCCTGTTGTTGCAGAGCATGTTTATAAGGGAGGATTTCCCGACGTTCGATCTGCCGATGAAAGCGAACTCCGGAAAGGCCTGTTTCGGTCTTTCGGATATTCTCGTGCTGCTTCCAGCGAACAATGCTTCGGTAATGGTCATCGGGATAATATTTTACGGCTTTTACGGCCCATCCTCCGCCTTAAAAGCGGCGCAAAGATAATTTATCCGTCCAATATAACAAAAATTTCTTGCTTGCGTGTCCTGAAATTGAAAATATTCAAAAAAACGAAGACCCGGAAAAAACAACGAGGAATTTTCGTGAAAATTGTTATTTTTGTAAAGATAACGCGACGACAGGACTAACGTTGGATTATGAGCGAAAAATATATTGAGCTTTACGAACTTCAGAGCAGGCTTAAAGCCGGGGTGGAAGGCGTTTTCCCCGGAAAGATATGGCTGAGGGCCGAAATAAGTGCGCTCAAGGCCCGGCCGGCAGGTCACTGCTATATGGAACTGTCCCAAAGTTCGGAAAACGGAATCGTCGCCAAGGCGCAGGCCGTGATATGGAGCTCGAAATTCAGGTTTTTGGCTCCTTTTTTCAAATCCGTCACGGGTTCGGACCTCGCGGAGGGGATGAATGTGCTGGTGCAGGTGGCCGTGACCTTCAGCCAGCTTTACGGGCTGTCCCTCGTGATAGATGACATCGACCCGGCTTTTACCGTAGGGGAGAAGGAACAGCTCCGGAGGCAGACTGTGGAGCGTCTTGAAAAGGAAGGTCTGATGGACCTTCAGAAGGAGTTCGCCATACCGGCCCTGCCATATCGTCTTGCCGTGATTTCCGCAGCGGATGCAGCCGGTTACAGGGATTTCATACGTCATCTGGAAGAGAATGAATACGGATTCGTCTTTTGTCCTGAACTTTACCCGGCGCTGATGCAGGGGGCGGAGGCTCCGTCATCCATAGTTTCGGCTCTGGAAGCCATAGCGGATTCGGGCATAAACTACGACCTTGTCCTGATAATGAGGGGAGGGGGCGCCAGACTGGATCTTGCCTGCTATGACGATTACGGCCTCGCTGCCGCCATAGCCAGGTTCCCGATACCCGTATTTACGGCAGTCGGACATGACCAGGATTTCCACGTATGCGATATGGTTGCCTGCAGGCATGTGAAGACGCCTACCGCTCTGGCTGACGAACTGATAGGGTGCTATGCCGACGAGGATGCCAGACTTTCGTCGTTCGCTTCGCGCCTGAGGCTGGCATTCGTGAATAAAATCCATGTTATGGAGTCGGAAATCCAGATGCTGGAAACCAGAATCAGAAGCGCGGACCCGCGCAACATACTTAAACGGGGTTACGCATTGGCGCTGGATGCCGGAGGCGTCCCGCTGAAAAGGGCTTCAGGAAAGTCGGCAGGGGACCGGGTTTCGGTGATGTTTTCGGACGGCACCATCGACTGCGAGGTGAAGGCGGTGAAGATGGTTTGAGAAGATATTGTCACGAAGGTCCGCGCAGGCGGTCCGGAGTGAAGAACGGATATTGTCCGCAAGGACTGGAAAAAGAGAAAATGGCGAAGAAAAACATTGTCGCAGAGACTTCTGCGGAGGAAAAATTCGATTATGCGAAGGCTGTGGCCGAACTGGAAAAGATAGCTGCCGAGGTGGAGGATCCGGCTACGGGTATCGGGGATATCGACAAATACATCAGGCGTGCAGACGAACTGATAGCCGGCTGCCGTAAATATCTGCGTACTGCCAGGGAAAAGACAGATTCCATGGAAACCATATAAATTCCGGAACTATGAACAGAAACAAGGAAAAACTACAGAAGAAAATTCCGATGATTTACGAATCGGACGCGTGGCTGGCTCCATACAGGGATGCCATAGACAGGCGGCATCAGCGCATTCTCGAAGCAAGGGCCGACATAGAACAGGACGGTTCTCTGTCCAAAGGCATAAACAGTTATCTCTACTACGGCATGCACAAGACTGCCGAAGGGGACTGGATTTTCCGGGAATGGGCTCCGAATGCGACCAAAATCTACCTGATAGGGGAGTTCAACAACTGGAAAAGGACTGAAGCATACGCACTCAAGCCTGTCGGGAGCGGAAACTGGGAAATCCGTGTCAGTTCGATGTTCATTTCGGACAAGACTCTCTACAAGCTTTACATAGAGTGGCCCGGCGGCGGAGGGGAGAGGCTCCCGGCATATACCACGCGTGCTGTGCAGGACCCCGAGACGAAACTTTTCGTGGCCCAGGTGTGGGATCCCGACAAACCGTACCGCTGGAAACACGGGAAGCCGGGCAGACGGGAGCATCCTTTTATATATGAGTGCCATATCGGAATGAGTTCGGAAGAAGAGAAAGTGGCGACTTTTTCCGAGTTCCGGGAGAATGTCCTGCCGAAAATCATAAGGGACGGGTACGATACGATACAGATTATGGCCCTGCAGGAGCATCCGTACTATGGCTCTTTCGGGTATCAGGTGTCGAATTTCTACGCCCTGAGTTCCCGCTTCGGGACGCCGGAGGAGTTCAAGGCTCTGGTGGACGAGGCGCATGGGGCAGGTATAGCCGTGGTTATGGATATCGTCCATTCCCATTCGGTGGACAACGAACTGGAAGGCCTCGGGGATTTCGACGGGAAGGACGGCGACATGTACTTTTATTCCGGTCCGCGCGGGAGGCATCCGGCCTGGGGGTCGCGCTGCTTCGATTACGGGCGTCACGAGACACAGCATTTCCTGCTCTCGAATTGCAAATACTGGATGGAAGAGTACCATATCGACGGGTTCCGTTTCGACGGCGTGACCAGCATGCTTTACTGGGACCACGGTCTCGGGAAGGATTTCGTCGGGTATGACAACTATTTCAACGACGGAGTGGACGAATCTGCAGTGACCTATCTCGCCCTGGCGAACATGCTTGTGCATGAGATGAATCCCGATGCCTTCACCATAGCCGAAGATGTCAGCGGAATGGCAGGTCTGGCCGCTCCGTTCGAGGCCGGCGGTGTAGGCTTCGATTTCCGTATGAGTATGGGCGTGGCGGACAACTGGATAAAATGGATAAAGGAACTTTCCGATGACCAGTGGAGTATGGGGGAAATGTGGTGGCAGCTCACCAACAAGCGTGCGGACGAGAAGACCATAAGCTACGCCGAATGCCACGACCAGGCGATGGTGGGGGACAAGACCATCATTTTCCGCCTGATGGACAAGGAAATGTATTTTTCGATGAATACCGAATCCAGGTCGGATATCATAGACCGGGGTATGGCTCTGCACAAGATGATCCGGTTAGTGACGATGGCCACGGCCGGGGACGGATATCTGAATTTCATGGGGAACGAGTTCGGCCATCCGGAATGGATAGATTTCCCTCGGGAAGGGAACGGCTGGTCGTATAAATACGCCCGCCGCCAATGGTCGCTCGCGGAGCCGGATTACCTCCGGTATAAATTCCTCCTGAATTTCGACAATGCGATGATAAGGCTCGGAAAATCAGAGGCTATCCTCACTGACCGTCCTGAGCTGCTCGTACAGGACGAGGAGAAAAAAATATTAGTATTCAAAAGAATAAATTGTATCTTTGCGTTCAATTTCAATCCTTGCCTATCTTTCTCAGACTATGGATTTTCGGCTCCTGCGGGAAAGTACGAAGTGATTTTGGACAGCGACGAACCGGAATTTGACGGATTCTCAAGGATTAAGAACGGTGAAGTGCATATTTCGCTGCCGGAAAAATCTCCTAACGGGAACCAGAAATACGACGACACCCTGTACCTGTACCTTCCGAGCCGCTGTGCGGTGGTTTTGAAGAAAATAGATTGAGAAATTATTAACCTATAATATATTAAATTATGGCTTTTTTGAAATTCAACAAGTCAGAACTGGTAAACCTGGAGTATTCGCTCAAGAGGGAAATCATCGTGGCGAATAAGACAGGCGCCTATTGCAACACGTCCATCGTGACCTGCAATACAAGGCGTTACCACGGACTTCTTGCCGTTCCTGTCGACAAGCTCGGGGGAGGGAACTTCATCCTCCTTTCCGCTTTGGACGAGAGCCTGATCGTAGGCGGCAAGCAATTCAATCTCGGCATTCACTGCTACGGTGATGTCTACGAACCGAGAGGTCATAAATATATTGTTGACTTCGATGCCGATCCTGCTCCTGAGATAACTTACAAGGTGGGCGAAATCGTTTTCAGCAAGACTATTCTTATGGCTCCCGACTCCGACCAGGTGCTTATAAAGTATCATCTTATCGAAGCTCCTGAAAAAGCGACTCTGATGCTGAAGCCTTTCCTCGCTTTCCGCAGTGTGCACAGTCTTACGAGCCAGAACCCGGAAGCCCGCACAGGGTACAGGGAAATCGCGAACGGCGTATCATTCAGACTTTACGAGGACTTTCCTGATTTGAACCTCCAGCTCAGTTCGAAGGCCCAGTTCAAGTCTCTGCCTTACTGGTACAACGGTATCACCTATTCGGATGAAATGCGTCGCGGATTCAACTGCAGGGAGGACCTGTTCGTTCCGGGATTTTTCACGACTACCCTGAAGCCTGGCGACAGCATCGTATTTTCCGCATCGGTGGACGAGGACGAGCCGAGAACATTCAAACGCAAGTTTGCCGATGCAGTAAAGCGTCTGGGCCAGATTCATAACTATCACGACCTTCTGGTAAGAAATGCCGACATGCTCAAATGCTCGCGCAACGGGCACAAGCGCATAAATGCCGGTTTCTCCTGGCTGGAGACAGGTCTTCTGAGGGAAACGGTGATGTCGCTTCCGGGACTTACCCTTTATGCTGACGGCGACTGCGCCGAATTCGAGGAAATCCTGGACAATCTCATCTCCGACGAACAGGAGAGGCTGTTCCACAGGACCACGCAGGTGGAGGCGCCGCTTCTTCTGACGGATACTGTCCAGCAGTACGTGCATTTCCTTGAGGATGAAAAGGGTGATGTCAATGCCGGCAGGAAAGTCTGGAAGAAGTACGGAAAGACTCTGAAAGGCATCATAGAAAGTTATGCCCCCGGGCACAGGAACGAAGTGGCCATGCATCCCAACGGCCTGCTCTGGGCCCAGATGGACGGCGTGGCGCTTTCCTGGATGAATGCATACGTGGACGGGCATCCGGTTACGGAAAGGGCCGGCTATCAGGTGGAAACCAACGCCATGTGGTACAATGCGATATGTTTCGCCCTCGACATGGAGAAGAAATACGGAGCGAAGAAGAATGCCTTCATAGAGAAATGGGCTCCGGTGCGTGACCTTATAGAGGAGAATTTCCAGAAGACATTCTGGAACTACGAAGCCGGTTATCTGGCGGATTATGTAGATAACGGCGGACAGAACATGGATGTGCGGCCGAACCAGCTTTATGCCATCTGTCTCGACTATTCTCCTGTGGAGGACATGGTCAAGTCCGATGTGGTGATGACCGTGAACAACGAACTGATTACCCGCAGGGGTATCAGGACGCTTTCTCCGAGGAACGTGATGTACAGGGGCGTATATGAGGGATCCCAGAGAGACAGGGACCTTGCGTACCACCAGGGCTGCGCTTTCCCTCAGCTTCTCGACCCGTACGTGAATGTATGCTTCAAGATGATGGGGTCAAATTTCTACAAGAAAGCCGAATATCTGACGGAAGGGTTCTATGCCGACATAAACAAGCACGGTGTGGGGGCCATATCCGAACTTTACGACGGAGATCCTCCTCACGAGGCCCATGGTGCGATAGCTTCAGCCTGCAGTACGGCTGCGCTGTTGAGGGTGGATTATCTGATGAACAAAAACAAAAAGGAGGATAAGCGATGAAAGTTCTGATGTTCGGATGGGAATTCCCGCCGCATATTGCAGGAGGACTCGGAACCGCCTGCTACGGTATGACAAAAGGGCTTGCCGCGAATAATGTGGACGTGCTGTTCGTAATGCCTTCCGCTTCCGGGGACGAAGACCAGAGTGCCGTCAGGATAATAAACGCAAGCGATGTCCCTGTTGATACAGTTTCCACTTCCGTGGATGAATTTCTCGGAAAGGTGAGATTCGTACATATCGGTACCAATATGGTCCCGTACGTCGACCCTCAGGATTTTACCAGGATGGTGGAAGAAGAGCGCAAGAGACAGATAAAGAGTTTCCGCGTACAGTACGGACAGAAATACAAGTTCTCCGGAAAATACGGGGACAATCTGATGGAGGAAGTCGCCCGGTATGCCATGGTGGGGGCTACCATCGCCCTGCAGCATGCCGACGAGTTCGATGTCATCCATGCGCATGACTGGCTGACATATCTGGCGGGTATCGCCGCCAAGCAGCTGACCGGCAAGCCGTTAGTCGTCCATGTACATGCCACGTCATTCGACAGGAGCAGCGATGACAAGATAGATACCAGGGTCTATGACCTCGAAAGAAAGGGTATGGAGGCTGCCGACAAGGTGATAGCCGTGAGTGAACTTACGCGTAATATCGTCATAAACAAGTACGGCATTTCTCCGGACAAGGTCGTGGCTGTCCACAATGCCGTCGATTTCAGCGGCCGCGAGAATATCGTGGTGGAAAGAGGCGTAAAGGACAAGGTAGTGACATTCCTCGGACGAATCACATTCCAGAAAGGTCCGGAATATTTCATCGAGGCTGCCGCCAAGGTGTTGAAGAGGTGCAGTCACGTGAGATTCGTCATGGCTGGAAGCGGGGATATGCTCAACAGGTGCATCCGCCACGTGGCCCGGCTCGGCATTTCCGACAGGTTCCACTTTACGGGCTTCCTTCGCGGGGCGGACGTACAGAAAATGTTCGCTCTGTCGGATGTGTACGTAATGCCTTCCGTATCCGAGCCTTTCGGTATCTCTCCTCTGGAGGCCATGCAGACAAACGTCCCTTCCATCATTTCCAAGCAGTCGGGAGTGGCCGAGGTCCTGAAATATGCCATCAAGGTGGATTTCTGGGATATCGATGCCATGGCCGATGCCATGTACGGCCTGTTGAACTACGGCGCCATGGCTGATATGGCAGCCCGCTGCGGACGGGATGAAGTGGACGCACTCAAATGGAACAATGCCGCATACAAAATCAAGAAAGTTTACGAATCGGTAATCAACAAATAGTCTAAACTTAAATTTTTAAGACAATGAAAAAAAGTATATGTCTGTATTTTCAGGTCCATCAGCCAAACAGATTGAGGTTATACAGATTTTTTGACATAGGAAAGGATTCCCATTATTACGATGACTTCGCGAACAGGACTATCCTCAGAAGGGTGGCCCAGAGATGTTATCTCCCGACCAATGAACTCCTTCTGGAACTTATAAACGCCTACAAGGGTCAGTTCAAGGTGGCATTTTCCATTTCGGGCTCCGTTCTCGAACAGTTCGACAGGTACGCTCCGGAGGTAATCGACAGCTTCCGCAAGCTCGCAGGCACCGGCTGCGTTGAATTCCTGGCTGAAACCTACTACCATTCACTGGCTTCGCTGGCTTCTCCGACCGAATTCAAGCACCAGGTGATGAAGCATAGGGAGACTATCGAACACTATTTCGGCGTTACTCCGAAGTCGTTCAGGAATACGGAACTCATATATTCCGATGAAATCGGTTCGATGGTCTATGATATGGGCTTCAAGACCATGTTGACGGAAGGTGCAAAGCATGTCCTCGGATGGAAGAGCCCTAACTACATCTATTCCGGTGCACTGGCTCCGAAACTGAAACTTCTGCTGAAGAATTCCACCCTCAGCGACGATATAGCGTTCAGATTCTCCGACAAGAGCTGGTCCGACTGGCCTCTTACCGGTGACAAATATCTGAGCTGGATCAAGGCTGCCGCACAGAACGATGAAATCGTGAATCTGTTCATGGATTACGAGACATTCGGCGAGCACCAGAAGGCACAGAGCGGTATCTTCGACTTTATGAGATATTTCCCTGAAGTGGTGATAAAGGACGGTGAATTCGAATTCGTGACACCTGACCAGGCTGCCAGAAAACACAAGGCAGTGGCGTCGCTCGATGTTCCGGACCCGATTTCATGGGCGGACGAAGAGAGGGACGTGACCGCATGGCTTGGAAACGAACTGCAGAACGACGCTTTCAAAAAGCTTTACAGCATAACGGAAAAACTGTCTCTGATAAACAATGAGCAGCTCTGGTCCGACTTCGGACATCTTCAGGAGAGCGACCACTTCTACTATATGTGCACGAAGTTCTTCTCCGACGGTGCCGTTCATAAATATTTCAACCCGTATGATACTCCGTATGAGGCATTTATAAACTATATGAATGTTTTGAGCGATTTTATTTTACGGGTAGATGATGCAATTTCCGTTTCAGATGTTAACTTTGCAGCCGAAAACAAGACGGAACCTGCAAAGAAAGCACCGAAAACGGTGGCTGCCAAGGCGGTAAGGAAACCGGCTGCAAAGAAGCCCGTTAAGGCCGCGAAGGAAACTGCAGCAAAGAAACCGTCTGCGAAGAAAACGGTTAAAACAAAGAAACAGTAAATGAACAACGAATCGATCAGACCAGATTATCTTTTCGAGGTAAGCTGGGAGGTCTGCAATAAGGTAGGGGGTATATATACGGTGATAGCCACCAAGGCCCTCTACCTTAAAACGGAATTAAAGAGGCATCATATTCTGATCGGTCCCGATGTGTGGATGGATACTGAATCGAACCCGGATTTTATCGAAGATCCGGGTTTGTATCGGGACTGGAAGGCCCAGGCGGAAGCCGAAGGCCTGAGAATCAGGATAGGAAAATGGAATATTCCGGGCTCTCCTGTAGCTATCCTCGTGGATTTCAAGCAATTCCTGACTAAAAAGTCCGAGATTCTGACAGAATACTGGCTGCATTTCGGAGTGGATTCCCTGACCGGGAACTGGGATTATGTAGAATCCGCCCTTTTCGGATATGCGTCGGGAAAAGTTATAGAGAGTTTTTACAAGTTCAATCTTTCCAGAGCCGACAAGGTCGTGGCGCAGTTCCACGAATGGCTCACAGGGGCAGGTCTGCTGTACATCAAGCAGTCCGGACTGCCGATAGCTACGGTTTTCACCACCCATGCCACTGTCGTCGGCAGGTGCCTTGCCGGGAACAACCTGCCGCTATATGATTCCCTGGCTCTGTACGACGGTGATCAGAAAGCCAAGGATTTCAATGTCATAGCCCGGCATTCTCTCGAAAAACACGCGGCTCAGAATGCTGACATATTCACTACCGTAAGCGAAATAACGGCTGTCGAATGCCGTCAGTTCCTGGGCAGGAAAGTGGACATAGTAACGCCTAACGGCTTCGAGAACAGTTTTACGCCGTCCGATGAAGATTATTCTATGGTAAGGTCCGCTGCCCGTGACAAACTGGTGCAGGTAGCGGCAGCGATGTCCGGAGAGGCCGTGCCTGAAAATTCCATCTTCATAGGTATCGGAGGGCGTTACGAATACAAGAACAAGGGTATCGATGTCTTTATCGACGCCCTGGACAAACTGAACAAATCCGATTTCAAAGGTAAAAGCATACAGGCTTTCATAATGATTCCGTCCGGACACAACGGCCCGGACAAGGAGCTCGTCGCCAAACTGAACGGCAAGGAATCCGGTTACGTAACCCAGACATCGCATTATCTGATGAACAGGGAATACGATACCATTTGCCGCAGACTTTCGGAATTGAATCTGAACAATGCCGTCGGCGACAAGGTGAAAGTCTATTTCATCCCTTCTTATCTCAACGGCAACGACGGGGTTTTCAATATGACATATTACGACCTTCTCATAGGGCTGGATCTGGCTCTTTTCCCGTCGTACTACGAACCTTGGGGCTATACCCCGCTTGAAAGCGTAGCCTTCAGGGTACCGACCCTTACGACCACTCTCGCCGGTTTCGGTCTCTGGGTGAAGGAACATTATCTGAAAGATCACCCCGGCATTACTGTCCTGGACAGAAACGATTCCAATTATCCCGAAGTGGTGGACGGAGTCGTGGAACGGGTCAAGGAAATCGCCGGGCTGACGAAAGACAAACGCAAACGGTATATGGACAATGCCAGGGAAGTTTCCGAAATAGCTCTCTGGGAGAACAATATCGTTTATTACAAGCAAGCATATTCGGAAGCACTGAAAAAAGTTATAACAGACAAGGGGGCTTTCCCTCGATATAAGAATGACAAACCTATGCAGTATAAGAAAATAGATGTTAACAAGCCGTCATGGAACAGCGTTCTGATAAACAGACATCTGCCTGACGGGCTCAAGGATCTGGAGACCCTGTCCAGAAATCTGTGGTGGTGCTGGAACGAGTCCGCCAAGAACCTTTTCAAGAGAGTGGATCCGAAAGCATGGAAGGAAACGGGTGAGAATCCTATCGCCATGCTGGACAAGGTCAGCTACAAGAGATTCCAGGAACTCGAAAAGAACTCCGAATTCATGGGCGAACTGAATCTGGTCATCACTGAATTCAATGCTTATATGGCCCTCAAGGCAGAGAGGAAAAATCCGTCCATAGCGTATTTCTGTATGGAATACGGTCTCGACACCTCTCTGAAAATCTACTCCGGAGGTCTGGGAATCCTGGCAGGAGACTATCTGAAGGAAACCAGCGACATGAATGTGAATATGGTCGCAGTCGGACTCCTCTACAGATACGGATATTTCACCCAGATGCTTTCCGCGCAGGGAGACCAGGTATCCAAGTACGATGCACAGGACTTCATGAAGATTCCTGCGACTCCTGTACGCGATGCCGACGGGAACTGGATGACAGTCAGTGTGGCTTTTCCTGGAAGGAACCTCAATGCAAGACTGTGGAGAGTGGATGTCGGCAGGACGGAACTGTACCTGATGGATACCGACTATGAAGAAAATCTGCCGGAGGACAGGTCCGTGACCCATCATCTTTATGGCGGAGACTGGGAGAACAGGCTCAAACAGGAACTTCTCCTCGGTGTCGGAGGTATCAGGGCGCTCAGGAAGCTCGGAATCGATACCCAGATGTACCATTGCAACGAAGGCCATGCCGCATTTACCGGTTTGGAGAGACTTCGCGAGTATATCCAGAACGACAATCTCGATTTCCCGGAGGCTCTCGAACTCGTAAGGGCGTCGTCGCTGTTCACAACGCATACCCCTGTTCCGGCAGGACACGACGCTTTCGATGAAGGCCTTCTGAGAAAATATATCGGACATTATCCTCAGAGACTGAAAATCGACTGGGAAACCATGATGGGTCTCGGCAAAATCAACGGCAGCGACGTGAACGAGAAGTTCTCCATGAGTATTCTCGCCGCCAATATTTCACAGGAAGTAAACGGCGTTTCCTGGCTTCACGGGGAAGTAAGCCGCGATATTTTCGCGAACATGTGGCCCGGCTATCTGCCTGAAGAACTTCATGTCAGCTATGTTACGAACGGAGTCCATTATCCTACCTGGACAGCTCCTGAGTGGAAGGAAATCCATTCGAAGGTCTTCGGCGAGGAGTTCAAGACGCATCATTACGACAAGTCCTGCTTCGAAGGCATATACAAGGTGTCGGATGCCGATATCTGGAATGTCCGCACGACTCTGAGAAAGAAACTGATAGCCGAGATTAAGGAGCGTCTTTCCGATCCGACCGCCACGAACCACTATTCTCCGAGACAGATCGTGACCATAAAGGATACGCTCAGGGATGATGTCCTGACCATCGGTTTCGCACGAAGGTTCGCGACATACAAGCGGGCGCATCTCCTGTTCCGTGACCTCGACCGTCTGAACGAAATCGTGAACAACCCTGAAAGACCGGTTCAGTTCATCTTCGCAGGCAAGGCCCATCCGGCTGACAAGGCAGGACAGGACCTTATAAAGAGCATCGTGGACATTTCCAAGATGGAGCAGTTCATCGGAAAGATCGTATTCGTCCCGAACTACGACATTACGCTGGCCAAGTATCTCGTACAGGGTGTGGATGTCTGGATGAACAATCCTACACGCCCGCTGGAGGCTTCCGGAACTTCGGGAGAAAAAGCCGCGATGAACGGTGTAATGCACTTCTCCGTACTCGACGGATGGTGGGTAGAGGGCTACAAGCCAGGTGCCGGATGGGCTCTGCCGATGGAAAGGACGTACCAGGATCAGAACTATCAGGACGAACTGGACGCGGCTACCATCTACACTATCATCGAGAATGATATCGCTCCGACATTCTACAATATCAGCAGATCTACAGGACGTTCTACCGACTGGCTGGAGTATATAAAGAACACCATAGCCCAGGTGGCATGCAATTTCACTACCAACAGGATGCTGACCGACTATATCAACCAGTATTACGAGCCTCAGTCGCAGAGGTTCGAGAGCCTGCTGGAGAACGACTATGCGAAAGCCCGTGAAATCGCGGAATGGAAGAGACGTCTCCGCCGCGAATGGCAGAACATAAGCCTCGTGTCCATCGTCAAGCCCGACAGCGCGAACGAAAACGTATCTCTCGGAAAGGAATTCAACTCTGAAATCGTTCTCAATATCGGGGATTTGAATCCTGAGGAAATCGGAGTGGAGATGCTTTTCGCCACGACGGATTCGAAGGGGAAACTGCACATCAGTTCCGTAGCTGCCTTCAAGCCTGTGGAAACAAGCGACGGCGTGGCCAAGTATCAGGCCGTGATTACTCCTGAGGTCGCAGGACTGTTCCAGGTGGCTGCCAGGATTTATGCGAAGAATGACCTGCTTCCTCACAGGCAGGACTTCGAACTTGTAAGATGGTTGTAGCGACCGGATTTTTCGACGGTGTCCATACAGGGCACCGTCTTGTCATAGAGCAGCTGGTCAAGGCTGCGGAAAACAACGGGGATGAGAGTATGGTGGTGACATTCTGGCCTCATCCCCGTAATGTTTTGCAGCTCGAAGCCAGGACGCTGAGACTCTTGAATTCCCTGCCGGAAAAAGAGGCGATACTGAAAAGCCTCGGTGTGGACCATGTGGAGGTCATCCGCTTTACGAAAGAGTTCGGGGCCCTGACTACCGGACAGTATCTGAAGGAATTCCTGATAGACCGTTACGGAGCCCGCACCATAGTTCTCGGATACGACAACAGGATGGGATGCGATGCCGCGGATGCGGCCTCGGTGGCTGAAACGGCGCGGAGCCTTGGACTGGAAGTGATAACGGCCCCGAAGGTGACCTCGTCCGGAATCGATGTCAGTTCCACGAAAATCAGGGCGCGTATCGCCGAGGGGGATGTGGCCGGAGCCTCCGTAATGCTCGGTTATGACTATTCTCTGTTCGGAGTCGTGGTTTCCGGAGAAAGGATAGGCCGTAATGTACTCGGTTTCCCCACTGCTAACATGCAGCTTTACGAGCCTCTGAAACTGGTCCCTGCAAACGGGGTGTATTTCGTGAAAGTCGGGACTCTGGGGAAATCTTTTTACGGAATGTGCAACATAGGCACCCGCCCGACAGTCCGCGAGGGCAATTCGGTGACGATAGAAACCAACATTTTCGATTTCGACGAGGATATCTACGGCCTCGACATAGAGGTGACTTTTCTCCGGAAAATCAGGAATGAAACGAGATTCGCCTCTTTTACCCAGTTGAAAGCGCAGCTTGCCCGGGACAGATATTATTGCAAGTCGATGATTCCCGATTTTTTATAATTTTGTAGAAAAGTTTTCTTTCTTATGGATATCGGGACTGTATTAGTGATTCTGTTCGTAGTGATGTCTGTGGCGGCATCGTCGATCAACAAGGCGTTGAAAAAGGCAGGTGAATTCAAGGGACCTGGTCCGGACCCCGGGCCGTATCCGGAGCCGGAACCGGTTTCGTCCGCGTCCCCGGTCCGGACTGCGGCATCGTCTCCTGCCCCTTCCACGATTCCCGGGCCGGCAAAGCCTGCGGCCGTGCAGAAAACCTGTCCCCCGGTCAAACCATCTGTACCTGAACGGAAAACGCATCCGAAGAAGTTCCATATAGACAGGAAAAACCTCATCATTTATTCGGAACTGCTGTCACCGAAATACAAGGAATATTGAGTGAGGACAACGATGAAAAAAACGATATTGGTATTTTCCGCTGTCGCGGCAATGTCGATGCTCAGTGCCTGCGGCGCAAAAACCGGCAATATGGCCGAAGTGGAGCGGGAGGTGCGTGCTGTCGACGATACCCCATGGAGTTTCATCCCAGACAGTCTGACGGTGGACGAAACCAAGGTCAGACGAGGTGACTTTTTCTCTACCATATTGATGCGCAACGGTATGACTGCGCAGGAGGCCTACAACCTCTCCGAAGCCTGCGATACGGTTTTCGACGTGAAATCCATACGAGTCGGCAATGCCTACAGAACATGGAGCGCTCCGTCCGGCAGGCTCGAATATCTCGCATACGACATCGACAGGGTGAAAAGCGTCGTTTTCCGCTGCACTCCTCCTTACGGGGCGTTTTTTGTCGAAAAGCCGGTGCTTACGCGCACGAAATATGCCGATGTCTCCATCGAGACCTCCCTGTGGAACGATATGCTGGCTGCTGATGCTCCGGCTCAGCTTATTCTTACGCTCTCCGACATCTACGCCTGGACCGTGGACTTTTTCGGGCTTCAGAAAGGCGACAGGTTCAGGGTCCTGTATGACGAGAAAGTATGCGGGGGACAGGTCATAGCGGTGGATACCGTGCGGTATGCCCTCTTTACTTCCCGCTCGGAGGAATTCCCTGCCATAATGTTCAACCAGCATGACGGAGGAAATATTTACTGGAATGAAAAGGGAGAAAGCATGCGGAAAGCCTTTCTGAAGGCGCCGCTCCATTACTCCCGTATAAGTTCGGGATTTTCATACGCCAGGAGACATCCGATTACCAGACGTGTACAGCCTCATACCGGAGTGGATTACGCAGCCCCGGCAGGAACGCCGGTCGTGACCATCGGAGACGGAGTGGTGACCAGCGCCAGAAATGAAGGTGCCGGAGGCAATGTCATCAGAATCCGTCACAACTCGGTTTATTCCACGGCTTACCTCCACCTTTCCAAATATGCAGCCGGCATCAGGGCAGGCAAACGTGTCCGTCAGGGCGAAGTCATAGGATATGTCGGCTCGACGGGGCGCAGCACAGGACCGCACCTCGATTTCCGCGTTTGGAAAAACGGCTCTCCGATCAATCCTCTGAAAATGGAGTCTCCGCCTGCCGAACCGCTGAAGGAAGAAAATCTGGAAGCTTTTTCAAGCCTCGTGGAGAAATATCATTCCCGCATCATCCATTCGCGTACTGCGGATATGGCGGATGAATTGTGGAGCGTTTTGTAGATTGAAATAACTGACGAGACAAGATGAAAGACATAAGACCGATAAAAGACGATTCGAGACCTAAGGTATACATAGAGACATACGGCTGTCAGATGAACGTAAACGACAGCGAAGTCATCCTGTCGATTCTTCAGGATGCCGGATATGCCCTGACGGAGAATATCGGAGAGGCCTCTCTGATTCTGGCCAACACCTGTTCCATCAGGGACAATGCCGAGCAGCGCGTGTGGGGACGTATCGATCAGTTCCGTCTCCAGAAGCAGCGCAGGCCCGACGTTCTCGTAGGCATCGTCGGCTGTATGGCCGAACGTCTGAAGGACAAGCTCCTGGACAGTCATGTAGTGGATATCGTGGCCGGACCGGATTCTTACAGGTCGCTTCCCGAACTTGTCAGGAACGTCGCCCCGGATTCTCCGCAGATGAATGTCCTTCTTTCGCACGAGGAGACATACGCGGACATTACCCCGGTCCGGATGGACAGGAACGGGGTCTCGGCCTATATCTCGATAATGCGCGGCTGCAACAACGTATGTTCTTACTGCATAGTGCCTTACACGCGCGGAGTAGAAAGAAGCCGCGACCCGCGCACCATCGTCAGGGAAGCCCGAGAACTCCTGGAAGCCGGATACAGGGAAGTGAATCTCCTGGGACAGAACGTGGATTCCTATCTGTGGAAAGACGTGGACGGGCAGACTGTCGGTTTTTCCCGTCTGCTGGAAATGGTGGCGGAAATCAGCCCGGAACTCCGTGTAAGGTTCTCCACATCTCATCCGAAAGATATCAGCGACGAAGTCATATATACTATGGCCAGATATGAAAATATCTGCCGTCACATCCATCTCCCTGTCCAGTCCGGCAGCAATGCCATGCTCGAAAAGATGCGGAGGAAATACACGAGGGAGTGGTATCTGGAAAGAGTGGGCAAAATCAGGGAAGTGATGCCCGACTGCGGCCTTACTACCGATATCATAGCGGGATTCTGCGGAGAAACGCAGCAGGACCACCTCGATACGTTGTCTCTGATGGAAGAGGCGGCGTTCGATGCCGCGTTCATGTTCCAGTATTCCGAAAGGCCCGGAACTCTCGCTGCCCGGAAATATCCGGACGATGTGCCTGCAGACGTGAAGACTGCCCGTCTGAATGAGATTATCGCCCTGCAGAACCGGCTGAGCCGGGAAAGCAACGAGAGGGATCTCGGAAAGACATTCAAGGTGCTGGTGGAAGGCGTATCGAAGCGCAGTCCGGATGAACTTTTCGGAAGGACGGGGAGCAACAAGGTCTGCGTCTTTCCGTCAGCCGGACACAGACCGGGCGATTATGTGCGGGTGGAAGCCGTTTCCTGCACATCGGCTACATTGATATCCAGAATAGTCTGACGTTGTTCCTATGGAGACCGCATCGATATTGGCGTCAGCCTTATGGCTTGTCCTGATTGTCGGGACGATTCTGGTCATCCTGACGGACGAGGATGACGCGTCCGGGAATAAAATCGCCTGGATACTGATAGTCATCATTGTCCCTCTGGTCGGAATATTGTTCTATATCGTTTTCGGCCTGAATCCGAGAAGAAATTCCAAGCATGAAAAGTATTCGGAAATGTTCTATGAAGCATTTTCCGAAATCGCCGACGACGAGACCTTTTCGAAACTTTTCAGTCAGGACTGCAAGTCCGCGATCCGAGAGGGCTACCGCGAACTTTCCACTCTCCTGTCTCACAGCAACGGCACTGCCGTCACCGACGGCAACAATGTCGAAATCATCACTTCCGGAAAACGCAAGTTCGAGGCACTGGTTTATGACCTGGAAAATGCGACCGACCACATCCATATGGAATATTTCTATTTCCGCCGCGACCAGGGCAGCAAACGTATAAAGGAGATCCTGATGCGGAAAGCCAGAGAGGGTGTGCAGGTCCGTTTCATTCATGAAAACATAGCGAACATCGGTATCAGCCCGCGATATTACAACGAAATGAAAAAGGCCGGAGTCGAAGTGGTCAAGTTTACCCACCCACGGTTCAATCTTCTGAAATTAAGCGCATTGCTGAATTACCGGGATCACAGGAAAATCGTGGTTATAGACGGAAAGATAGGCTATACCGGCGGAATGAACATCGGGGACGACTATTTCGTAAGATGGCGCGATACCCATATGAGAATCACCGGAAATGCCGTCCATGCACTCCAGTACTGCTTCCTTTTTTCTTTCTGTACATCAGGGGGTAAAATCCGCGGCGAGTCCTTCAGCCGGATGTTCCCGAAAGCGGAAACCGCGCCCGGTGGCGGAGAACTGGTACAGATAGTTCCGGACCAGCCCGTGGACAGATGGTCGATACTGCAGATGGGAGCGGTGTGGACAGTGCAGCATGCCTCTGAATATGTCTTCATACAGACTCCTTATTTCGTGCCGCCGGAGCCGCTGCTCCAGGCTCTCAAATCATCTGCGCTGAAGGGGGCGGATGTCAGGATAATGACTCCGTACAAGACCGATATGAGCTATATGACGCTGGCGAACAAGGCCTATTACAGCGAATGTATGGCTGCCGGTATCCGAATTTTCGAGAAAAAGGGCAATTTCATACATTCGAAGACCATCGTTTCCGACGATTATCTTTCCGTCATAGGTTCAGCCAATATGGATTTCCGCAGTTTCCAGCTCAACTATGAACTCAATGCCTATATATTCGACGGGAAGAAGGCCGTCAGGAACCGTGAGATTTTCCTCGAGGATATGAAGGAATGTACGGAAGTGGACCCGGAACTCTGGAAGAAGCGGCCGTTTTATCTGAAACTGGCGCAGGGGGCAGTCAAGCTCTTCGCTTCGCTGCTTTAATGCGATTATATTTGATAACGCGAAACATTTGCGTATCTTTGAAAGAATAATTATGATTGCCGAACCGAATAAAATGAGAATTTTCCCTGTAATAGTCCTTGCCGCCCTCCTGGCGTTTTCCGGCTGCAGCAGTTACAGGGATATCAGGATTATGTCCTGCAGCCTCGAAAGCATATCTCCGACAGGACTGAAATCGGTAGATGCCGGCTTTTCGGTGGATGTGTACAATCCTGCCCGGGAAATGCAGATAACGGATATCGAAGGTACCGTATATTACGGGGATGAGGAATTCGGACATTTTACCGCGGCTCCCGTAACTGTTCCCGGCAGGGCCACTTCGGATGTGCCGGTGGAGCTTTCCGCGGCCCTCGACGGCTCTATGGGGATTATGCAGCTGATGTCTATGGCATCCCGCTTCAATCCGGACGGATTTACCGTCGATGTTTCCCTTAAAATCAGGATTAAGGGAGGCATGAAGAAGAAAATCGGGCTGAAAGGGCTGCCGGTAGCGGATTTCTTTAAAAAAGTGGAGTATGAAAGCATCTGATTTTATGATTCCGGCAGTATCAATGCTGGTTATATTCGCCGCTCCTGCGCTTTTCGCACAGGATTACAGTCCGGAACCGGCTGAAGAAAGCGGGTATGCCGATTCTCTCGCAGTAGCCGATACGGCATCGTTTCAGATACCGGAAGGCTATGAACTGGCTGATTCCATAATATTCGTGCCGGCATTGCGGGTGGATACGGCCTTGGTCGGGAAAAATATTTTCTATCTGATGCCGTCCAAAGCGGACGGAGATGCAGCGGATGTGCATATTTACCAGTCTTCCGCGATTGTAGGGGCGATGAACAGAAGTTTCGGGACGAACTCTTCCAGGGCCTTTACAGGCTACAGGGTACGGATTTTCTTCGACAACAGGCAGTCGGCACGGCAGGACTCCGAGGCCATGATGGAGTCTTTTGAAAAAATGTATCCCGGTGTGCCGGCTTACAGAAGTTATGTGAATCCGTATTTCAAAATTACCGTCGGGGATTTCAGAACGAAATCCGAGGCGATGAGTTTCCTTCAGCAGATTGCGGACACGTTCCCGAAGGCATTCATTGTCAAGGAAAACATAGAATATCCTGTTCTGGACAGGGAATTCCTGGGCAGTCAGGATACCATTAAGGTTCTCAGAAAGACAGAAGAAGAGATAACACTGTAACGGAAGGGAATATGCTGAAACAAGGACTCGAATTAAAGCAGACACAGAAGCTGTCTCCGCTGCAGATTCAGACTATAAAGCTGATAGAACTCCCGACCCAGGAGCTTGAGCAGCGTATCAGAAAGGAACTGGAGGAAAATCCGGTTCTGGAAGAAAATGCGCCAAAGGAAGAGGATGATGAGGAAAACGCTCCGCGCGAAGTGTCTCTGTCCGAGTACAAGGATGATGATCCGATACCGAGTTACAAACTGAAGGTCAACAACTACGGAAAAGACGAACGACCTCAGTACAATACGTTTTCAGTGCGGGAAAGTTTCACCCAGAGCCTTATGGAGCAGCTCGGTTTCCGAAACCTGACCGAGCATCAGCATGCCATAGCGGCCTTTATCATAGGAAGTCTGGATGATGACGGCTATCTCAGACGGGACATAGACAGTCTGACCGATGACCTGGCTTTCCGGGCCGGTATCGAAGCCACCGAACAGGAAGTGGAGGATATGCTTCATCTGGTTCAGGAATTCGACCCTCCGGGAGTGGGGGCGAGGGACCTGAGGGAGTGCCTCCTTCTTCAGATAAAAGGGCTGAAACAGACCCCTGACGTTGTCATTGCGACCAGAATACTTGAAAACTATTTCAACGAATTCACCAGCAAGCATTACAGTAAAATAATCTCGCGTATGGGAATTTCCGAGGCTGCCATGAAGGCCGCCATCGGCAAGATTCTGAAACTGAACCCTTCACCAGGAGGACAGATTGATGACTCGTACAGCGAGCAGACGCAGCAGATAATTCCGGACTTCGTACTTACTCTTGAAAACGGGGAATTGAAACTGACGATGCCGCGTTTTTCCATTCCGGAACTGAAAGTGAACCGCAAATACGCCGACATACTGATGGAAGCGGCAAATTCTACGGAGCGGCAGAAAAAGGAAGCTGCGGCTTTCGTGAAAAAGAAACTGGATTCGGCCAAATGGTTCGTAGAGGCCATAAAACAGCGCCATCATACGCTCCAGAGCACTATGCAGGCGATTATCGACTACCAGCACGATTATTTCATGGACGGAGATGAATCGCATCTTAAACCCATGGTGCTGAAAGACATAGCGGAACGTACGGGTTTCGATATTTCCACGATTTCAAGGGTAGTCAACAGCAAATATATCGAGACTCATTTCGGCATTTATTCCCTGAAATATTTTTTCTCCGAGGGGATGGAAAATACCGATGGAGAGGAAGTTTCCACTCGGGAACTGAAAAAGGCACTGCAGGAGTGCGTGGAGGCTGAGGACAAGAGAAACCCTCTGACGGACGACCAGTTGGTGGCGGAACTGAACAAGAAAGGGTACAAGGTGGCGCGTCGTACCATCGCCAAGTATCGCGATCAACTGAATATCCCCAAGGCGCGTATGCGCAGGGAACTTTAGACTGTCATACGGCGGGCGCTGTCATCAGATCTTGTCTCCGAAAGCGAGGTCGCCTGCATCTCCGAGTCCCGGAACGATGTAGGAATGGCTGGTAAGTTCCTCGTCTATGGCCGCCGCCCACAGTGTGATGTCTTCTGGCATGTGTTTCTGCAGGTATTCGACGGCATAAATGCTTGAAATAGGACATACGAGGTGGGTTACGGCCGGTTCACCGTCTTCCCTGAGCCGGTTGTAGGCAATTTCGAGGGATGCCCCCGTGGCCAGCATCGTATCGGCAAGAATGAGTGTCTTGCCGTTCAGGTCGGGAGAACTGGCGTATTCTATGTTGATGTGGAAGTCGTCACCCTTGTCATATTTCCGGTATGCTGCCACGAATGCATTCTGGGCATCATCGAATACGTTGAGTATGCCTCTGTGAAGGGGCAGTCCGGCACGGAGAATCGTAGCTGCCACTATGGGATCGTCGGGGGTATTCACCGTCGCTATGCCCAACGGGGTGTAGACTTTCTTCTCGGAATATTTCAGAGTCTTGCTGATTTCGTACGCGAAAATCTGTCCTATGCGTTCCAGATTCGTGCGGAAGCGCATCGGATCTTTCTGGACGTTTATATCCCTGAGCTGGGCCACGAATTTGTTGAGGACACTGTTCTGTTCCCCTAAATTTATGATATTCATAACAATGCCGGTTTGACTCTGATTTCCTGCAAAGTTACAAAAAATTCACTTCTTCATCAGCGAAACTGTAATATTTATCATCTGCTATGATGATGTGGTCCACGAGGGATATGTCGAAAGTGGCTGCGGCTTTTTTAAGATTGGCGGTCTGTTCCACATCGTGGGTGCCTGGCATGGGGTTCCCCGAAGGGTGGTTATGTACTATGATGATGCCGTGGGCTTTCTTTTCGAGGGCTTTCCTGATGATTATCTTTACGTCGAGTATCGTGGCGGACATACCTCCCTTGCTGAGCATCTCCTTGCCGATGATGTAGTTCGCCCGGTTCAGGAATATGCCCCAGCACTCCTCGTGCGATAGCCCTTTCAGGACAGGATACATCATTCCGGTTATCTGTCCGGGGTTCGTGACGGATTCTTTCCTTCCTGTGTTTTTCTCATAGACGAAGCGTTTCCCGAGTTCCATCGCAGCGGCTACCGATACTGCCTTGTCCGTGCCGATACCTTTGATTCCTGTCATTTTTTCTACCGAGAAGTCTGCCAGGACCGACAGCCTGTTATCGGCTGAAGCGAGCAGTTCGGCAGCCGTTTCCACCGCATTTTTCTTTCCTGTCCCTGTTCTTAGTATGATGGCTATGAGCTCGGAATCGTCCAGGCTCTTCACTCCCCGCGCCACTAATTTCTCTCTCGGTCTTTCTTCCGACCTCATTTCCGATATTTTCATATATGACGTTTTTCTGCCCTCAGGCAATGTCCGTCATAAATGTAGCCGTTTCACGGCAATAAAAAAACCGGAGCGGCGAAAGCATCTCCGGTTTTTTCTTTTTTATATAAAAGTTTTTCCGTTTTTTAATATTTCAGCGGAAAACCACAGGTTTTTTATTCCACGAAAGCGAGGATTTCGCCCTTGGCGACAAAATCACCCTGTCTGCAGCATACGGCCACTATCTTGCCGTCGCATACAGGCTTCACTTCTTCCATTCCGTAGTATGTCTGGATATAGCTCATAGCCTTTCCTTCCTTTACTTCGGTGCCGACAATCGGAGCGGTGGATGCATCGTCCACATCGATCTGCCACAGAAGCTGTCCCTTGACAGGAGCCTGTACCGGCTTGGCGTCAGGGAATTTGGCGGCAATCTTCTCGACGTCGTATTTAGGCATTTCCACTACAGGGCGGGTGATTACTATAGGCGCACCTGCCTTTTCTTTCATAGCTTCGAGATCTTTTTTGAAACGTTCTTTGGCTACGCCGCTCTTGTAGTCGCGATACTGTCTTTCGTGCATGGCGAATTCGAAGAGTTCCTCATCGTCCTCTCCGTATTCCCAGCCTTCCTCGTCCATCATCTTGCGGAATTTGTCGAGTTCGTTCGGGAATGCGTCCTGAGGGTTTCCGGTATAGAATTCGAGTCCCTTCTCCTTGGCCAGTTCCACGATTTCCGGAGCCAGTTCGCCCGGAAGCTTGCCCATCTTGCCCAGAATCATATTCCAGGTATCCTTGTCGATGGTGGTCCATCTCGGCTGGCCCTTGAGTATGTTCATCAGGTTCATCAGGGCGGTATTCTTCACGTACTGGCTGAACGGAGTCACGAGTGGCGGATATCCTAAACGAGGCCATACGTAGGCCACTTCCTGGAACAGCATCACCATCAGGTTGTCCACACTCAGTTCTTCCTTGCCCTGATTCCTGAGTGAAGCGTTTATGGCTCCTCGGAATCCTGTAAGGTCGGCCATCATGGAACCCATCATTCCGCCCGGAAGACCGCAGCTGACCAGGAGTGAACTCATGTGGGAGTTGTTCGGGTCTATCCAGTAGCCGAGGAATTCATCTATGAATTTCTGGGTGAGACGGCGGACTTCCATATAGGCGTCCATGTTCAGATCCTTGACCAGGAAACCGTCGGCTTTCATCATTTCGCGGATAGTGATGACATCCGGATGAACCTTGCCCCAGGACAGCGGTTCTACGGCCACGTCGAGATAGTCTGCGCCTGCGCGTGCCACTTCGAGCATGGAGGCCGGAGAAAATCCCGGGCCGCAGTGGCCATGGTACTGGACTTTTATGTGCGGATATTTGGTCTTGATGGATTTGGTCAGCTGGCCGAGCATGGTAGGACGTCCGATACCGGCCATATCCTTGAGACAGATTTCGTCACATCCGTAGCCGACCACCTTGTCCACGATATCCATGTAGTATTCCACCGTATGGATAGGGGAGTTGGTGATGGAAAGGGCTACCTGGGAAATCATTCCCCCTTTCTTCGCATATTCGACGGAGAGTTTGAGGTTGCGGTGGTCGTTAAGACCGCAGAAAGACCTGGAGATATTGGTCCCCTGCCTGCATTTTACCTTGTACATCAATTCTCTGACATCGGCAGGAACAGGATTCATCCTCAGGGCGTTGAGGCCTCTTTCAAGCATGTGTGTCTGAATGCCGGCCTTGTTGAACGGTGCCGTCCATTCGCGGACAGCCCTGTTCGGATTCTCACCGAAAAGCAGGTTTACCTGTTCGAATGCCCCTCCGTTGGTCTCCACCCTGTCGAAGCATCCCATATCGATGATGGCAGGAGCCACTTCCTTCAGCTGGCTCACGGTCGGAACGTACTTCCCGGATGACTGCCACATATCTCTGTAGACCAGAGAGAATTTGATTTCTCTTTTCATAGCGATATAACTTCCAATTAAAATCGTGCAAAGATACTATTTTTATCCGAATATGCGGATAAGTGTAAATAATTTCTTAAAACTCGATTTTCAGGTTGCAGATTAAATAAATTTGCGTATCTTTGCAGTCCAATTTCAAATGGTGCCCATAGTTCAGTTGGTTAGAGCGTCAGATTGTGGTTCTGAATGTCGTCGGTTCGAATCCGACTGGGCACCCTCCCAAGTCCTTGAAATCTTCTGATTTTCAAGGACTTTTTCTATATTTGCAATGACAAACGGAACTATAAGCCTATGAATCTCGACTCTGGAACATCAATGTGGTTTGACAAGAGCCTGCCGTTCACCCCGGAATATAACGAACTCATTTGAACTCATTTTGTTGTCAATAATTTTGATATTAACCGTCAATCGTTAATTTTGTAAAACGCAAATTCACAAAGATAATCTGTCTGATTTCTTGGAAGAGATATGTTGATATTTAATAATTTGACTGTGTTTTTACAATGGATAAAAATTTAATTTTTAATAAAGTATAAGAGAGTTTCTTGTTAGAATAGAAAAAGAGCCATATGGGCATGAACGGCACAATAGAACTATTCCTCCTGATCCTTATCTTTATGCTCAATTAGTGGAATCCTTAATAGATGAACTCATTAATCTTCATAATATTGATCCTGATTTAATTTCAATCAATACTATTCAAAATATCCAAAGTATAAAAGATAATGAGATTGGACATCTGTTCATTACGCATCAGAAAGGAATTAGCAAAGATTTTAATGCATATCACATTGATAGGGAAATGGAGACAATATCAGGACGGATAAAACTCCATATATCATATATATTTAATAATGAACACTAAAGAACTATATGGCTTAATACTTTCCAATATTGATATATTCAAGGAAAGTTTGATTGAGATTAAGAAATCTTTAACTCAAGGCAGTGATGAAAAGTCATCGATGCGAAGTACTAATATAGTTAAAGATTATTTAAAAATTGAAAATGGTATTAAATATGTGTCGCAGTTATGTTCTGAAAGAAGCATAATATCAAGAAATAATTTTATTTTTGATGTCGTTTCATTAGATGTCATATCGCATTTATTGAAAAATAATATTCCGGTTTATAAAATAAACACAGCCTCCAGTTCCTCTGATTATTTTTGTAAATTAGAATATCTAAATTATGTGTTGGAAAATTTAGCGACAGAAGTTTATGCAATAGAAGCACCGGAACATAGCATTCCATCGACATTATTATGTCAGTTTGTAAAATCAATCGAAGTTAATATCGGGTATTTTAAAATAGGTGGTGTTTATAATATTTCATCGTTTTTATATGAACATAAAGGAATAGACGAGTACGGAGCTTTTGCTAGTATAAATTTGTATAAATTATTACAATGGAATTTTGAGATAGTTGAACAATATAAAGATAAGTTAAACTGGAAACTGCTAA
>CALVBH010000044.1 GCA_944325765.1 uncultured Bacteroidales bacterium | reverse complement strand
AGATGGCTACAACCAAGATGTCTGCCGGATGGAACCAATTCATTGCGAATATCGGCCAGGGCAAGGATGTAATGAAGGCTTCCATCGGAGAAGCAGTCCGGGCAGCAGAAGAGGCCAAACTGGTCTTTGACGAGATGTTCGAGCGTAAGAATTCGATGGAGATAGGTGCTGTAGAGGCAGAAATTGAAATCAATAAACTCATGGCTACAGTCCGGGATGCTTCTATAGATCCGCAGGAACGGCTCGAAGCTGTAAACAAGATTATCGAAAAAGAAAATGAACTGGCTCAGATAAAATCCAATATCGCTGCTGATGAATTGGAGGCAAACAGAGACTTGCTTATAGATAGAACTCGACTGACAAAGCAAGACCTTGAATGGTTCGTGAATTATTACAATCAGAACAGGGAGTTCATCAAGATGGGCGAGGATTACAATGCCCTGCTGGAGAACCGTAAGAAGTTGGAAACTGAAGAGCTAAACCTGGTAAATAAATACGGCGGAAATTCTGCAAATTTCAATTATGAAGGTTATAAAAAAGCCCAGCAGGATTTGGAACGCCGCAAGCAGGAAAACGAACAGGCTATAGGCATGATGATATCCAAGGATTCCAATGCTCCTGAATATGGTCGGCTGGTCAATCAGTACAATCTGGCGAACGATCCGCTCGTGAATGCCTATGTGCAGTCAACTGTGGCTTATAAGAAAGTCGAGGAAGAGCGTACGCGAACTATGGCGACTATAGCCACCCGCCGTGGACGTTTGCTTAATCAGATAGCATCCAGCAGCAATGACGAAGCTATGGCCGATACCCAGTCATGGTATCAGACAGAACTGAATGCACTGAAAGCCGCATATGCTGATAAGGAGATTTCACAGACAGAGTATAATACCAAGTCGGCAGCACTGGAACTTACTCTGCTGAATAAGCAAAAAGCCATCAATGAAGCCGCACGGAAAAGTGAACTGGAAAATGCAGAAAAAGGCTACGAAGAAGACCGGACAACACTACGCGAATCGCTTCATCTGAAAGAAATTTCACTGACGGAATATAACGCGCAAGTCGAAGCCCTGGATAATGGTCTGGCACAAAGCAGGGAAGAAATAAATAAAAGGTACGATGATGCTGTGGCGCAGATAGATTCCCAGATTTACGACAAACGCCTTGCCGCCCAGAGCCAGTTCCATACCGACTATATGAAAAACGAGGACGAATTCCTGAAGACCTGGCAGAAATCCATTGCCGATGCCGACAAGCAGATTGAGAAGATGCTGTCAGACCTGGAGAAGGAAGCTGCGGATTTGGCGGACAGTATGACATCAGAGCAGGCATCGGAATTCGAACGTCTTTTCAAGAAGGCCAGGGAAGGCAATGTCTCCAAAAGTTCCCGCATCGATGCTGCCAATGTCGATTTCGAAGTCGAGATGGCGGATCTGGATACGTTGCACAATATGAAGCTCATCTCCGAAGAGGAATACCTCGCCAGGAAAGCCGAATTGACAAGGAAGCATACTGCGGAGATTGCCGGGATAGAGACGGAAGGCTGGACCGGTGCGCTTGAAGTGGCTCAGGAAGTGCTTGGCCAGATGTCTTCTGCCGTTTCTTCGGCAAGGGAAGCGGAATATGCATCGCTCGATGCCTGGAAAGCCAAGGAACTGGCAGCTGCCGGAGACAATGCCGAAAAGCGGGAACAGATCGAGGAACAGTACGAAGCGAAGAAACTGGAAATCCAGAAGAAATATGCCGACATCGATATGGGCATACAGATAGCCCAGGCGATAGCAGCCGGTGCCCTGGCATCCATCCAGGCCTGGAATGCCGCCGGTGGGCAACCTATCCTTGCAGGCATTATTATGGCCCTGATTGCAGCCACCACGGCAGCCCAGGTCGCGACGATTGTCGCCCAGAGAAACGCCATCAAGAATTCATCCGCCGGCAGTTCCGCCGGATCGTCTGCGTCCGCATCCTCCTCATCCTCCCAGGCTACCGGTTTCTCCGAAGGCGGATATACCGGAGACGGCGGCCGGATGGAAGTAGCCGGAGTGGTACATAGGGGCGAATATGTGGTACCTCAGCCGGAATTGAGAGACCCGTATGTGCGAAGTATTGTAGCCTCGATAGAGGCACGGAGACGTACCAGGACATCGAAAAACGCATTACCCGGCTTTGCCGAGGGTGGATATACCGGTGTTCCGGCTTCATCCCTGCCGGGTCAGTCCGTCTCCGACCAGCGTCTGCTCCGGGAAATTCTGGGAGTATTGAAGAATTTCCGAAAAGAACCGATACACGCATATACGGTACTGTCCGAATTCGAAGCCAAGCAGCAGCTGCGCAACAGATTCAGGAACCGAACAAGTCTCAGGAGGAAACAGTCATGAAACTATCGGTAGCAGCCGGCGAGGTTTCCCTGCCGGAAGATTTTTCATTCGATATCGAGTCCAATCATCCGTTTTTCTCGGACGAAGGGACTTCTTCAGTACCAGTAACCATCCCCGCAAGCCGTGAAAACCTGAGCCTGCTGGGCTATCCGGAGAACAAAAACCGCACGAAAAGATATGAACGCGAACAATCGGCGTTCCTGCAGGCCGGCTTATTCAGGGAAAGATGCAGCCTGATAACTGAATCTGCCGCCCGAGACTCCGGGGTATCCGCCTCACTGGCATTTTTGGAGTCTCGGATGTATGCAGATCTTCAGGAGAGGAGACTGCCGGATATCTTCCTGACGAAGGGTTTCGCGATAACAAAATTGACATACTGTCTCCCGTGGGATATCTACAAAGGGACGGCATACAACGGTCCTGAAGATGTCGCCATATTCCCTGTAGCCACGGATATGGACAGCGATGGGAATGTGTTCGTACTGAACAACCCCCGGTCATCCGGATTTGATGACGGGGCACGCGAGGAGGAGATCGGCGGAGAATCCGTCCAGGTCCCGGCGGGCTACGGTATCGCCATATTCATCTACCTGTGGGCCCTGGTAGAATACACTTTCACACTTTCCGGCTACACGGTAAAGAGCAACTGCATCAAGACCGATCCGATGCTGAAGTACGTGGTCGCCGTCAACAATTACGCGGACGTATGCTGCATAAGCACATACAGCACATCTCTTTGGGGTTTCAACTACGGAGACATTGTGCCTGACATAACTGTCGGGGAACTTGTCTCGTTCTTGCATGACGCATTCGGGGTATATGTGGCTATCAATGACCGTATCGTGGAAATCCGGTTCATCAAGGACGATCTGACTGCCGCGCCTGATGGAGACATAAGCGGATATGCCTCCGATGACGAGACTGTGTCGTATCCTGAGCCGTACAGGATAGAGCGGTCATTCGACACTTCCATCGAACTGGCAGAGCCTGCTGCAGAAACACTGGCGGATCTCAGAAGCGCACACAGTGTCCTCACTTCCGTAGTTTCCGAAGCCGAGATATTGGGCTCCGGACTGTTTTTTGTCCGCCCGTTGGGCAGGTACTTCTTCAAGGCTTCGAGTTCGTCATCCCGGGAGACATTGGGCAGCGACTGTTTCAGATATTTCCGCGAATTCGAGATGGATTCGGAGGAATTGTCCTGTGACAACCGTTTCCTGCCTATGATCAAGGTGGGGACGCGGTATATGCCATATATCGGGGAAAGACATCACAAGTACACAGAAGCCGCCGGAGAAGATGGCGATTTCGAGCAGCCGTTACAGCTCTGCTATGCTCATTTCTACGGGGAACCCGGTACGGGGAATTTCTGCGGTTCTTCCTACGGCTATTACGAAAACGGAGCACAGTTTACGCCTGAGTTGGGATCAGGGGACAGTTCGCGTATGCCTCTTACCCCTGAAGGTCTATTCAAATACTGGAAAGATTATGAGACGCTGGCCGTGAACGGAGCTCCGGAGATTACAGTTACACTGAATATCCCTGTAAACGTATTCCTGTCGATGGACAGATTCGCACCCAAGATATACAGGGGATGCAAGGTTCTGATAAAAAGCATGAAGTATTCAGTGGGGAATGCGGATATATTACAGGTCGAAACCAATATGCTCCTGCTTGCTACCTATGATGATGCTGTATATATCCCGGCTACCATTATGTTCAACATCGCATACGGCTGGGAGCTTGTCTCGACCAAGGATATTCCGGATTACTTCACCGGGGTGTGGTCCGACGGCCTGGCGGACTATACGGATGCGGATGCCCCGGGAACGACACCTTCCCGTACAGGAATCATCGCAAAGAAGAGGAAAAGATATGCTACAGCATACAGACTCAATTCCGTTTCTACTTTCAGGACATTCGAATGGGAAGAGTATTTCATATCGGTAGCTGAAGGACAATAACAAAACTATATATTTTATGGAGATAACTGCTTATGAAGACGGTTCATGCCTGAATTTCGATCAGGTAAAGGCTCTTTGGTGTGCCGGTTCCGTGTCGGAGCCTACGTATGTCAAAGCCGATTACGTTTACCGAGGCGCATCCAAACCGGGGAAGCCGTCAATCGTCAGGGTAAATCTGATGGAAGGCTACTACTATGCTGATTTCGATGGACACATATCATTGGATATCAGAAAAGTCATCGCTGATTTGTCGGCTTTCAATCCGGATTACGCTTCATCTATGAAAGGTTGGAATATACAATTCTATATCGGTGACGATTCTGCGGTAGAGCCGACAAAAAGTATCTATGTATTCCCTGTAACATACGTCAGTGAAGCCAGCATAAACGATATTGATTTTCTGGTTGTGCCGATGGATGCGAGACTGGCATTCACTGTTTTTGTCCGGAAAAATTACATATATGAGTACGGGCTCATTCAGAACGGGCGTTCTTTGACAATAGGTATGGAAGAGGCTGAGGATACTGACCGATTGTTATATGAAACGATTGATATAGCGAATTTAGGGTTGTCGGCCGGAATGCCTTTTTGTTTCTATGTAAAGCAGATTTCTACTGTCGATGGAGATCCGGTAATATCATACAGATCCACTGTCTACCAAATCACCGATGGTGATTTCCAGCAGTTCGCGTTTGCCGACAGATTCGGAGGATATACATTTATCCCTATGTCCGGTGCCCTGGAAAGGTCGACAGAATATGACTTCGAAAATGCAAGATACCAGTCAGGATGCGGGAAAGTTTCCGGCAGCGGCTCTCCGGTCTTCACCCAGTATACCGGAGGTCTGACGAAAAAGGCGGCTTCGGCTTTGTCAGGGCTTCTGACATCTGACAATATATTCCATCAGGTGGGTAATGCCTGGTATAAGATTCTTGTCGAAGAAGCCGACATTAGACTACAGACGACTGATTCCCTTCATTTCGGAAGCTTCTCGTTCAGGTACGCCGAAGACTTGTCGCTTTCGGATACGTTATGACGGGATTTTCTGTCCTTTCCATATGACGGTTTCGGGAATACCTTTGTTTTGTTTGATTTCAAATGATAAATAAGTTTATGAAGAAAATAAGAATCGGCAACACAGTTTATGTAGACTGGTCAATATCGTTGTCAGACGGGAATCCGGCTACGTTGAACAAGCCGGACATCAAGCTGTATGCTAACCTTCCGGGCAGGAGATTCCTTGTCCCGGAAGAGGATTTTTCCGTATCGGATAATGTGATTTCGTGGACATTCAAAGGCAGTGATCAGCGATATACCGGGCCATATACCCTGACGGCCGTCATTTCCCAACTCGACAAATACTACATCACCGTGGACTGTTGCGATGCTTTCGAACTGGTCCCGTGGAGTTGCCTTGCGGGAGGAGAAGACCCGTCTTCAGTTTCAACTGAAACTGTGGAAGTTGCCAGCTCGATGTCCGCACTCCAGATTATGGTATCGGATGATGTTATGGCACTTCTTTCTAAAATGCCGATTTACCCTGACGGAACCCCTATCGCGAAGACCTCCGAGGGTGTCCTGGAGTTCCTGAACAGCCTCGGGCACACAGTCGGGCAGGTGGTGCATACCACTGGGGAGGACGGGACGAAGAAGAACTACGTGTTCTGGGGCTGGACCGGTGAGGGGCAGATAGTCCTGTTCGAGCCGTCGAAGATTACCGTCCGTTCAGCCGGAAAGGACGCGATGACTTTCACGGACAAGTTCAAGAACATCCATTACTACGAGCAGAACGAGCAGACCGGCGCGATAGCGTTGCGTGTAAGTGACAATACTATAGAATTCAGGGGCGTCGAAAGCAATACCTTGGCGAATTTCAATCCGTCATTCGTGACCATATATACACCGAAGGGGCAGAAGAGGGTGCTTGAATCCAGTCGCTATAGCAAATATCTGAAAATCGGCAACACGGAGGATGCACTCTCGTTCGAGTCTTCGTCTGACAGGGTGAAGATAAACGACAAGACGCTTGCGACGGAGGAATATGTGGCAAATGAACTTGTCAAAAAACCAGGAACAAGAGTGTTAGCTGGCGGAGAGATATTCAACTATGCTACATCCGCCGGAAGTGCTGGGCACGCAGAAGGGATACATACTATTGCGGTATTTGCTGCACATTCAGAGGGAGAGAGTACCGACGCGCACGGAAGATATTCACATACAGAAGGTTATTATACTAAAGCACAGAACGATACAGAACACGCCCAGGGCAAATTTAATAAGTCCCATTCCACGTCAGCGGGAGATGAAGTTAATACCATTCACTCCATCGGTATCGGCACGTCTGACACCGACCGTAAGAATGCTATGGAGGTGGACGATGAGGGGAATGTCTATATCAAGGGCATCGGAGGATATGACGGCACGAATCCTGATCCCTCGGGATCAAAGCCGAATACACTCCAATACCAGGTCAAGAAGCGGGATAATATGTCGAAGCTGGTCGTTGGACACAGTATCCCTATAAAGGCGAGAATGCGCTACAGTTATGCTTCCGAGTTTATCAGGATAAGCCGGAGGCAAAGTAGTATGGACTTCGATCTGTCATCCTTCAAAGCTGCAGGATGTGCTTTTTATATAACCCCTGATGGTGGTGTAACGCCTCTCGATCCGACATGGCTTGGACTGGAAGAAGTTCCTGAAACGCTGACCGCACAATACTGGAAAGACAATCCTGGTGTAGAGAATGTAATGATATGGCTGAAGACAAGTTCAGTGGTTATCAATCATAGAATGATAGTCAATATAATAGGGAGGTCAAAACGGGAACATCTGGTATGGAGTGATTTGTTGATAGAAGACAATAATTCTAACGAACTGCTCCAGACAGCGTCTCCCAACCTTAAACTGAAAGGCTCTACTGTGGTGGTCACGAAAGCCTCGGCTTACGTTCCGACAGATGACAGAGGTCGGTTAATGGTAGATCATTCCGGATTCGGTATGAATCTCCGGATATATTATACGAGACCGCATTTCGTGGGAGGCAGTCGCATATATGACAAATCCACTGGCGAACCGCTACAATATCCGAGAAAAGGTGTTATGAAAAGGATGGCTTTGAAAAACTTCCCGGTAAAGTATTTCAATAAGCATTTCACCAAGAAACGAGGCAGGATGTGCCATATAGAATTGTGGAAGCAATTTAAGGGAAAGTACTGGTACAAAGCCCAGGAAGCATCCGTGAATCTTCGGAAAACTGAGGTTTTAGTCTAATTATAAAAAAAGCGGCCCCCCGGCTATGAAGTCGAGAACAACTCCGCACGACCTGTATGGAACCGCATCACAAAAGTAATGATAATATCTGAATCTGCAAATTATAAATGGATTGGACGAGCATCATAACTGCACTGATAGCCGCACTTGTTCCGACAGGAGGCCTGACTGCCCTTGTGACGGTGCGCGACAAGAAGACCGCGGCGTTCATAGATAATGTCAAGGGGATAACGGAGCAGTGGCAGAAGATGGTCGATGAGAAGCAGGAGACCATCGAGGCCAAACGTGCGGAAGTGGCGAGGATGGAGCAGAGGCTTGACTCCGTCGAGAACAAGTACGAGAGCCAGCTGAAGGTGAAGGACGAAAAGATAGACAGCCTCTACAAGACCATCAACCACCTCCGGAACGACCTCGACAACGAGCGGACAGCCCGAGCCGTTGCAGAGCTGATGAAGTGCGAGAAAACGAGCTGCACGGACAGGGTGCCGCCGTTCGGCCAAGGACAGCAGGTGCAGTGTAAACTTATAGACAGGAGAAATAATGAAGACAAGCAGTAAAGGGATAGACTTTATCAAGTCGTTCGAGACTTTGCAGCTGAAAGCCTACAAGGCCGTTCCTACAGAGCGGTACTACACCATCGGCTACGGGCATTGCGGACCGGATGTGTTTCCGGATATGACAGTCACGGAAGCCGAGGCCGAGCAGATGCTTGCGGAAGACATCGCTGACTTCGAGCAATGCGTCAGCCGGTCAACAGCAGGATGGAACCTGAAACAGTGCCAGTTCGATGCCCTGGTGTCGCTGGCATTCAATGTCGGGGTGAACGCATTCCGGAACTCTACATTGCTGAAGATGATAAAGCAGGGCGCATCCGAGTACGTAATCCGGAACGAGTTCGGCAAGTGGTGCCACTCCGGAAGCAGAGTGTTGAAAGGTCTGCAGCGTAGAAGGCAGGCGGAAGCGGATATGTTTTTCAGTGAATGAAGTCTGCCCCGGAAGTAAGACGTCGGGAAGCGTGCTTCCAGGGTATTTTATACGGTATTCAAAAAATCTTTAAAAACCATTTTATGAAAAAGAAACTAATCTTCTGGGTAGTCGTAATCGTGCTGCTCATCGGTCTGGGCTTGTGGCTCAAGTACACCTCGTTCGGTGTGACGGTGGTGACAATCCTTGTCGGTCTCGGTGGTATTGTCCTCGGCTGGATAGGGAAAATCCTTTACGACAGATATGTCAAGGAATGAAAAATTGGGGAATTGCCGGAAAATTCCCCTTATTATTCTTGTCGTATTCTTATTCTGCTGCTCCTGCGGAGCAGGAAGACATCTCCCTGTCCAGACGGAAAACCGCGACAGCGTTCGGGTCGAAGTCCGGGAAGTTACGAGGTATATCCGGGACACTGTATTCCTTGAAATCCCAACGCAGTCGGCCGAGAACACGACCCGTGACACATCCTCACACCTTGAGACCGACTATGCCGAATCCGATGCCAGGATAGACCCTGACGGTACGCTGCATCATTCATTAAAAAATAAGCCTCAGAAGCAGCCGGTACCGGTGGATGTTCCCCAGACGCAGAAGGACAGCATCGTTTACAGGGATCGCTACATCTCCGAGACCATCAAAGTTCCCCGGGAACTGACCTCCTGGCAGAAATGGCAGATGCGCAGCTTCTGGATACTGCTTTCAGGCCTCGCGATATTCGTTCTCAGGAAACCTCTTCTTACACTTATACGAAGATTTATATAATCATTTTCGTGAGGTCACGAAAATGAAACAGGCGGCTGTGCATCCCTGCATCGCCGCCTGTTTTGGCTATATTTGCCAATGTAACCTAAAAAATATGTAATTATGAATAATGATCAGAATATTCCAATACCGCCGGTCCCGCCTCCTGCTCCGCCTATGGATATCCCGACTCCGGGCGCAGATGGTTTCCCTCTACAACCCAAGTGAGAAAAGGACTGTCAGCAGGACTACACCGGATAGCAGTGCAATAAGACAAAGGGCAAGTGCACGACGGTATACCTTCACTTCGTGCATTTGTTCTTTCTTATTCAACATGATCCTGGCTTGAATTTCGTAAAGATGCCAGCCAATTATATATTTCGCCTTGTCATCTCTCCCTTTTAGCGGAGACATAATTTCGTCCTGGAAGAAATGGGATGGAGGATCTCCTGGAAGATGGACTGCCCGCTTGAACATCGCTCCATGGAAGATGATTGCAGCGATAGCGAATGCAAATATCAGTTCATACCCGGCGGATACGAGCATCGGAACACTTGGTGCATCAGATGTTGCCGTAGCTATCAGACATCCTGTCAGAGCCATCATTGCACCGATAATCCAGCTGAGCAGCATCCGGCAGTTGTTTCTGACATCCCTGATGCTTTCAAACTGATATACGAGATACATATTCCCGTGTTCTATTCCGGAATTAATGGATTCCATATCCAGTTCTGCGACCAGATTATTATCGAACGGCTTGTCGGCCAAATATCTGATATCCTTTTCCATATCCCTGTTTTTCACAAAGTTAATCGAATAATTGATTAAATTTGTGAAAACGGAGGCCAATATGGAAAGAATAAAACTATCGAAAGAGGAAAGGCTGCTGTATTTCCGGTTTGCCAGGCGTGATGCCCGGATCCCGGACGGAATGAGTGAGGAAAGGTTCAACTATGCCGCCTTGAGCCTGCATGAAAAGGGGCTTGCATTCATCGATATGCAACTGAACGGTGTGAAATCTGCTTGCCTGACAAAAAAGGGAAAGACATACATGGCCGTAAACCCTAAGCTCCGGAACCCGTTCCCCTGGGATGTTATTATGAAGGCAGCAACCCTGATTGCAGCTATTGCCGCCACTGCTGCCCTGTTCATCAGCTGCTGCCGGCTGCTGATGATGAGATGAGCCGAACATTAATAATCTTGCATTTGTCATTTTTATTTCTCACCTTTGCTCTCGCTACTAAATACCAGAAAATAAATCTTTTTTCTGCCGGAAGTGTATTTTCCACAGAAAAATAGATGATTGCCCTGTATATGGTGGATTCCGTCCGGGAAACTTGGCGGCAAAACGGCAGAAATGTTGGTATTTGGTAGCACCACCTATAGTACAGGGCTTTTATCGTAATATTATGTGTTATGCTACCAAATACCAACACAAACACCGACCTCCCGTATGGGATGTCGAACGTCACGAATCCGGCTTGGATTCAGGCAGCACAGTTCCTCTATGCCCAGTATCCGGGTATCTACAAGCTCCGTATCAAACGCGTCTCCCGTGGCAGCAAGGCCGTGAAGATCCGCATCATTTCCTGTGGAGAGCCCAGACGTCAGAAACGGTGCAAGGGCTATAGTCTTGCCAGCGCCGTTGCCAACCTCATGCAGGCCATCAAGAACGACTATGACCTGAGCCGCCGCCTCACCCATCCCGAACTCTATCCACCTCAGCAGTTCCATGAATTTGCGTGAATAATGCAGAATATTTTGCATATATTACGAAAATGTTATATATTTGTATCGTTAAATCAAACGGTACTCATGAATTGGAACGAATTGAAAAGACTTGCAATCAAAAACGGATTCAAGTTTGTAGAGCATGGAAAGAAGCATGACATCTACTACAATGCGGAGACAGGCAAGACCATCCAGGTCGAGCGACATTGGTCTCAAGAAGTCCGGAAAGGACTGATGTTGAAAATGAAAAAGGATATCGGGTTTTAGCCCGATATCCGAAATAAATATAAAAAACACGATTTATGGCCGAAAAAAAACATTTTATAGTATCAGTCGAGAAAGACACGGATGGAAGTTACATCGCATACAATATCGACGACAATGGGTACACATTGATAGGAAGGGGCAATACTGTAGCTGAAGCACGGGAAGACTTCTCCAACTCCGTAAAGGAAGTTGCAGAAGCTGAAATGGAGAGGACAGGAACAGTATCGGAAATTCTGACTGCGGCACCGGAGTATAAGTTCGATATATCTTCACTGTTCGAGTATTATTCAATGATCAATGTCAGTGCATTCGCCCGATTTGTCGGGATAAACGATGCCCTGATGAGACAGTACAAGAAAGGGAATACCTACGTCTCTGATACACAACTGAAGAAGATAGAAAACGCCATACATAAACTTGGTAATGAATTGGCGAATCTGAGTATTGTTTGATTTAACGCTTGAACAAGCCGATTCGCTCCTGGGCGACCTTCACGGGCCGCCCTTTTCATTTGATTATATCAACTTCTTTCAAAGCCTCGTTGGCCTTTGCCTGCTGTTTGCCAAGATAAATAGCCGTCATAGAAATGCTGCTGTGGTCGGCCTGCTGCTGCACGAACGATATAGGGACACCGGACCCCACCATATTGGTCACGCCGGTATCTTTCAGGCTGTAGAACTGGAGCTCCTTGTCAAAGCCGAGGGCCGGACGGATATGGTCGCTCCAGTATTTCGCTATCTTACGGCTGCACACCTGTCTGGTCCCCGGACTGAAATCGTAGTCCTTATGCGCGGCGAAAAGAAAATATTCCGGATTGGAAAGGTCGAGTTCCCGGATATAAGGCATCATGGAATCGGGTATCGTGCGATAAGATTCGTTGTCGTTCTTGGCTATCTCGCTGCGGATATGCACCAGCTGTCTGTCTACGTCTATGTCCGAACACTTCAGCAAGGCAATTTCTTTCGGCCTCATAAGACAGCAATAACACAGCAGGCAGATGACCAGGTATATGCGGTTCTTGTCGTGCAGATACCTGAACAGGACGGCCAGCTCGGTGTCGTTGAATATACGGCGGATTTTATGTGTCAGCCGCTTTGGCTTCTTTTTCATATCTGAAAACGGGTTGGCCGAGACATAGCCCTTTTCCTGCATCCAGTTGAAAAGTGTGCGGTAAAAAAGTATGTAGTTGTTGAAAGTGCGGAACGAGACCTTTCCTTCTCTCTCGACATCGTCCAGGAACTCTATGGCCAATGCCTTGCTGAACGAGCTTACGACCATCTTGTCCGCGGCACCCTTTTTCTGCAGCCATCCGCTCAGAATCTTCACATAAGACCTGTAGCTGCGCATGGAATTTTCCTCCATCTCCCTGCCCTTGATTTTCAGGAATGCATCGAGAGCGTCAGACATAAGGCAGGAGGAGTTCGGTGCGGTATCTTCGTAAATCGGATTCCATCCGAGCGCAAGTTTCTCGTCGATGTGGGCTATTATCGACCTTGCCGCCTCACGTTTCTCCTTCTTTGTCCTGAACCTTTCCAGTTTCGTACGGAAACGTTTGAATTTGCCTGTATCCGGATTCCTGACATAGAAATAGACATACCAGACCTTGCCCTCCGACAATTTCGCAGGTATGAAATCAACGTATCTCGCTGGTTTGAAAAAAGACATTTTTTTTTCTTTGCACAACTCCAGCAAGGTGTCGTACAAAGAAAAATTATTAGTAAAATCTTGTCCCGTCTGTGTCCCGTTTTTTATTGAAAAATCCTCTAAATTATTGATATTTAGAGGATTTTGAGGACATTGCGGAGAGGGAGGGTTCGTGATTTTCGACCCGTTTGAACTCCGATATATTTGATTTTCAGAAGTTTAGAAACTTGGATTCATAGAGTGGTTACATAAAACTTACGGGAATTTGTCTCTAAATTTGTCCTTGCCGCAAAACC
>CALVBH010000043.1 GCA_944325765.1 uncultured Bacteroidales bacterium | reverse complement strand
TAGTCAAATGCTCTATTCAGTTAAGCTATGGGGCCGGATTCAGGCTGCTGCCTGATATTCTTTATGCGTTTTCCTCTTTGAGGATGGAAAGTTTCTTCTCTTTGATTCTGGCTTTTTTACCTGAAAGCTGTCTGAGGTAGAAGATTCTGGCCCTGCGGACTTTACCCACCTTGTTGAGTTCGATGGAATCGATGAATGGAGAGGCGAACGGGAAAATCCTTTCAACTCCGATGCCGCTGGAAATCTTCCTGATGGTGAAAGTTTTCGTAGCCGGGGATGCTCCCTTGATCTGGATAACTACGCCCTTGAACTTCTGGAGCCTTTCCTTGTCTCCCTCTTTGATCCTGTAAGTGACGGTGATGGTGTCACCGGCTTTGAATTTAGGATATTCAGCGACTTTCTCGTTAGCGAAAGCCTGATCTACTACTTTTATCAAATCCATTTTTCAATAATTTAATGGCAACGTTGCGCACTTTCCGAGCCCGTCGCAAGAGGTTGCTTGATTTTTGGGATTGCAAAGGTATGAATAATTTTCAAATCCCCAAATATTTTTAAAACATTTCTCTCAATCTGTCGAAGAAACTCTTGTCTTCCTTGGCAGAATTGGCTCTGAAAGTGTCGCTGCCGGCCAGTTTTTCCATCATCTCCTTCTCCTCACGGGAAAGTTTCTTCGGAATATACACTATGAATTTTACGTACATGTCTCCCGTGCCGTAGCCGTTGACGCTCGGAAGCCCTTTGCCTTTCAGCCTCATGACGGTTCCGGACTGTGTCCCCGGCTCTACCTTGACGTTGTATCTGCCGTCGAGGCAAGGTATTTCAACGGTAGCTCCCAATATTGCCTCCGGCACGGATATGATTTTCGTATATGTAAGGTTGTTTCCGTCTCTTTTGATTTCCGGATCTTCAATCTCGTTGATGACGATGAGCAGATCCCCGTTTATGCCGTTGTTCTTGGCGCAGTGTCCCTGTCCGCGCATCGTAAGCTGCATACCGTCTTCCACTCCGGCAGGTATTCTGACCCTGACCGTCTCCCGTTTTCTGACAAGCCCTGTCCCGGAGCAGGTGTGGCACGGGTTGGTGATGATTTTACCTTCACCGTTGCACTGCTGGCAGGTGGAGTAGGATACTGTCTGCCCGAAGAAGCTGTTTACCACGCGTCTGATTTGTCCGGTGCCTTTGCAGGACGGGCAAGTTTTTATGTCGGAACTGTTTTTTGCGCCTTTGCCGCTGCAGTCCGGGCAAGGAACGTTTCTTTCGATCTGGATTTCCTTTTCCGTGCCTTTGGCTATTTCGTCGAGTGTCAGCCGTACGCGTACACGGATGTCACGGCCTCTGTAGACTCTCTGTTCGCTGCCCTGACGGCTGTCTCCTCCGAATCCGCCGAACCCTCCGAATCCGCCGAAACTTCCTCCGAAAAGATCCCTGAGGATATCGTTCAGGTTTCCGAAGCCGCCGCTGAAGTCCGGCCCTGCCTGGCCTTCGAGTCCGGCATGTCCGAACTGGTCGTATTTCGCACGTTTTTCCTTGTTGCTCAGGACATCGTAAGCCTCGGCCGCTTCCTTGAATTTCTCCTCTGCAGCCTTGTCTCCGGGGTTCTTGTCCGGATGGTACTGTATGGCTTTCTTCCTGTATGCTTTCTTTATCTCCTCGTCGGTGGCATTCCTGCCGACACCGAGGACTTCATAGTAATCTCTTTTCTCCGCCATGATATTCCCTCCGAATTAAATGGCAACCACGACTTTGGCAAATCGGACTACTTTCCCGTTAAGGGTGTAGCCTGTCTGGATTACGTCGTAGACTTTTCCTTTCTTGTCTTCTTCCTGCACCGGGAACTGCGCTACCGCTTCGTGAAGATCAGTGTCGAATTCGGCTCCCAATGCTTCGATTTTGTTCAGCCCCCTGCTTTGCAGATAACTCGTAAGTTTGTTGTATATCAGTTCCGTGCCTTCTTTTGCGGCAGGATTGTCTTCAGACTTCGAGAGCACTTCCATTGCGCGTTCGCAGTCGTCGAGAACGGGAAGAAGGCCTTTGATGGTGTCTTCTGCGGCTACCGTTACGAGATCGAGCTTTTCCTGGGAAGTCCTTCTTCGGAAATTGTCGAATTCTGCCATAAGTCTGATATAGTCGTCCTTTTCCTTTGCTATTTTGTCAGTCAGTTCCCTGACCTGATTTTCGAGAGCTTCTATCCGGTTCTTTTCCTTTTTTCCTTTACCGGTTTCGTGTCCGGCTCCTGCCGATTCTTCGGCTTTTTTATCCTTTGGGGTATTCTGAGCCTGATTTTCAATGTTTTCAGTCTGCTCTTCGATCTTTTCCTGTGACATATCTTTTTTCTCTGTTTTCATATTCAACGCAATTTGTCGCCCTGCGAGTTACAAATTATCTGCCATCGGTACTGTCCTGTCATTTTGTCAGTCTTTCATTCAGGGCAGGGTGGAGAGGGGACCGGTTCTCCTCTTTTCCGATACAAAAAAAAGAGGAGAACCACCACGGTCATCCTCTCCCTTCCGGTTTATGAAACTTTTCGGATTTTTCTGAAAAAATTCTTCTCGGGGATTCCTGATAAAATCATTGACATAAAATCCGAAACGGTTCTAAATCCGATTGATTTGATGTATTAAGGATTTGGTATTGATTATAATGATTATAATCCATGAAGTTTACGCCTCGATCTTCTTGTATTTTGGAACGAGGGCTTTCATAATAGTCCAAGCAATCAGGTAAGCAACGGCGCAGCAGCAGAACACTATCATATATCCGGCAGGTTTTCCCTCGAAGCCGAGGAAAGTAAACGCCGCTCCGGCATTTTCCGAGTAGGTGAACAGTGCGCCGGCTCCTTTCTGGATGAAGAAAGAGCCTATGCCTCCGGCCATACCTCCTATACCGGTGATGGTGGAAATGGCAGATTTAGGGAACATGTCTCCGATAGTCGAGAACAGGTTCGCCGACCAGGCCTGATGACCTGCTCCGGCAAGTCCGATGATGATGGCCGGCCACCATACCGACAGTTGCCCGGCGCTTTGTGCGATGAGTGCAGGCAGTGGAAGAAACGCGAAAATCAGCATTGCAAGCATACGCCCGTTGTACGGATTCATCCCTTTCTTTTCCACGAACAGCTTAGGCAGGTATCCGCCGAAAATGGACAGAATCGTAACTATCGCATAAAGCGTGGTGATAAGCGCTACTCCCATTCCGGAACTCGAAGCATATCCGTACTGGTCCGAGAAGTATGCTGGAGCCCAGAACAGATAGAACCACCATACACCGTCCGTAAAGAACTTGCCGACGATGAATGACCAGGTCTGCCTGTATGTAAAGCATTTCCAGAGAGATATGGTTTTCTCCTTTTTCTGGGTATTCTTGTCTTCAGCATCGCTGTCCGCGGCGATTTCCTCGGCCGTATAGTCCTGGTTTATGTACTCCAGTTCAGCCCGGTTCACATATTTCGATTTCTCGGGCTTGTTGTACATGAATATCCAGAAGGCCATCCAGATGTAGCCCAGTGCACCGATGATTATGAAAGCCATTTCCCAACCGCCGCCTACGCCTCTGTCCTTGAAGAACTGGGCGAGAAGCGGAATGGAGGCAGGCGCTATGAGTGCTCCTATGGATGCTCCCGAGTTAAAGATGGATGTGGCGAAAGCCCTGTCTTTCTTCGGAAAATATTCGGCAGTCACCTTGATGGCGGCAGGGAAGTTTCCTGCCTCTCCGAGAGCCAGAATACATCTCGCTGCGATGAAGAGCCATACGCTGGTGGACGCTATGGCAAGCGCGGCGGCCGAACCGGCTTCTACAGCAGTCATAGCCGCAGCATTGTCATAACCTTCGATATGAACTGTCAGCCAGCCGCACACTGCATGGAGGCAGGCTCCGGTGGACCAGATTCCGATGGACCACAGATAACCCTTCTTGGTTCCCATCCAGTCCACGAATTTCCCCGCGAAAAGCATGCATATAGCATAAACTATGGAGAAAATCGCCGTGATGGTACCGTAGTGATTGTCATTCCAGTGGAATTCCGGTGCGATGAAGTCTTTCCAGGTCAGTGAAAGGACCTGACGGTCGAGATAGTTGACAGTCGTCGCCACGAAAAGCAGAACCACCATCCACCATCTCCAGTTGGTCATCAGTTTTTTTGTTGCAGTTTGTTCCATTCTTGTCTTGTCGTATGATTATTTTACCTCTTTTATTATAGCCAATGCATCTCTGCAGAGTTCAGTTATCCGGCCCCAATTCCCGGAGGCAATGACATCTTTCGGGAAGAGATTGCTTCCCATGCCGACGCAGGTGACACCGGCCTTGAACCAGCCTTCGAGATTTTCCCTGGTCGGTTTCACACCGCCCGTAACCATAATCTGGCTCCAAGGCATAGGTGCGCGGAGTCCTTTTACGAAAGCAGGGCCGAGCACGTCGCCTGGAAAGACCTTGCAGAGGTCGCAGCCGAGTTCCTGTGCCTTGCCTATTTCGGATACCGTGCCGCATCCCGGGCAGTAAGGAATGAGCCTGCGATTGCATATCGGTGCTATCTCAGGGTTGAAAAGAGGTCCGACTACGAAATTGGCCCCGAGCTGGATATAAATGGCTGCTGTAGCCGGGTCTACTACGGAACCCACGCCGAGAATCATTCCCGGAAGTTCCCTGTTCGCATATTTTACGAGTTCTCCGAACACTTCCTGTGCGAAGTCGCCGCGGTTCGTGAATTCGAAGGCCCTTACTCCTCCTTCATAGCAGGCCTTTACGACATTTTTCGCCGTTTCGATGTCGGCATTGTAAAAGACAGGCACCATGCCTGTTTCCTTTACGGCAGCCAGCACTTCGAGTTTACTGTATTTAGCCATAATGAGTCCTTTATCGTTATCTTGAAACCCGGCCTGAGCCGTCGCCTTTCATAAGGTTTTCGACTTCAGGTACGGTTACCTGGTTATAGTCGCCGAAGATTGTATGCTTGAGGCAGGATGCGGCAACGGCGAAATTGAGCGCCTTCTGGTCATCCCCCTTGTATGTGAGGAGTCCGTATATAAGGCCTCCCATAAACGAATCGCCGCCTCCGACGCGGTCCACGATGTGTGTGATGTCGTAGCGCGGAGACTGGTAGAGTTTCGTCCCGTCATAAAGAACGCCGCCCCAGGTATTGTGGTTGGCGTTGATGGAGCCTCTCAGGGTGATTATGACTTTCTTTGCCCGAGGGAATCTGACCATAAGCTGTTTGCAAACGCTTTCGAATTCTGCGGCATTGACTTCTCCCTTGGTAGCGGTAACGTCGAAGCCTTCAGGCTTGATGCCGAATACCTTTTCCGCATCTTCTTCGTTTCCGAGAATCACGTCACACCCCTCGACAAGGGCCGGCATAACTTCCGATGCGGTCTTACCGTATTTCCACAGGTTCTTTCTGTAGTTCAGGTCGCAGGAAACGGTAACGCCCAGTCTGTTTGCAGCCTTGATCGCTTCCAGACAGACGTCTGCCGCACCCTGGCTGATGGCAGGAGTGATGCCTGTCCAGTGAAACCAGTCGGCTCCTTCGAAGACTTTATCCCAGTCTATCATACCCTTTTCGATCTCGGAGATAGCCGAGTGCGCCCTGTCGTATACGACCTTGCTCGGACGTGCTACGGCACCGGTTTCAAGGAAATAGATTCCGAGCCTGTCACCGCCGTAAATACAATATTTCGTACCTACTCCGTAACTGTGAAGGTCTTTTATGCAACTTGCTGCAATGTCGTTCTTAGGAAAGCGTGTGACGAATTCCGCGTCTATGCCGTAGTTGGCGAGTGACACTGCCACGTTGGCTTCTCCTCCACCGAATGTGGCGGCAAATTCTTTGGCTTGAGAAAACCTCAGGTATCCTGGAGTGGAAAGTCTGAGCATAATCTCACCGAATGTGATTACTTTTGGCATTTTGATATGATTTTGAAAAACTATTAATGGCTACTTAGTGTTAATCTGTGCAAAGATAGAAAATAATTTTTATTTCCGTGCTCGGTAACGGAAAAAATTGTATATTTGAAAGCGAAAGAGCGGGCGGTAGTGTTCCTGGACAGGCCGGAAGCGGCCAAGGGAGCGTTATGCGGACTTTATAAGGCAAGCGGAGCCGCCACAGCGACAGACGGTTAAGCAATACAGTGATTTCAAATGGGTGTGGTGAACAAAGTTACGATTAATGACGTAGCCAGAGTGGCCGGCGTTTCGAAAGGTACGGTGGACCGTGTACTTCATAACAGGGGAGAGGTTTCTGCGAAAAGCAGGGAAAAAATCCTGAAAGTGATAGAGGAACTGGGTTACAGACCGAATTTCTATGCGTCTATCCTGGCGTCGAAAAAGGATTTTCACATATCATGCATTATTCCAGAGTTCAACGAGGGGGAGTTCTGGGAGCTCACAGAACACGGAATACTTCAGGGGGAGGAATATGCAGGCAGATTCGGAATCAGCATAGATGCCAGGCTTTACGATCAGTATGACCTGGATTCTTTCCAGAATGCCTGCGAGGAAGTGCTGGCTTCAAATCCGTCCGGAGTGGTGATGGCCCCGATGTTCCGGAACGAGACGCTGAAATTCGCGAAAGAACTTTCTGACCGGCATATACCGTACGTATATATAGATTCGAAGCTCGAAGAAGACGGCTATCTGGCTTATTACGGAATGCCCATGTATCAGAGCGGCTATCTGTGTGCGGATATTCTGACTGACGAAAGGGATGTGAAGAAGGTTTATGTCATCAGGATTTCCCGGGACAAGCGCGGGCTGTCGGATCCGACTATTACCAGGAGGACCGGTCTGATGGATTATATTGCCGAACATTATCCCGAATGCCGGGTGGAGAATATCTTTCTGGACCCGAAAGACAGAAATGAGAGATATATGGTGCTGGATAAACTGTTCTCGGAAGATTCGGATCCGGGAAAGTTCATCGTGATGTGCAATTCCAGGGTCCATTTCATCGCCGATTACCTTCGGGACAGGAATATCCGCTCTTGCAGGGTAGTGGGTTTCGATGTGCTGGAAAGGAATCTTGCAGCTCTTCGTGACGGGTACGTCCAGGCTCTGATAGCCCAGCATTCTGACAAGCAGGCGGCAGCTGCGATAACGGCGGTTACGGACTACCTGATTATGCATACGGCTCCAGCCAAAAAGGATAACTATACCCAGATGGATATTCTGAACAGGTACAACTGCGACTATTATCTTTAGTATATAAGTACCAAAATTAAAAGAGAGTGACAGAATTTCCTCCTGTCACTCTCTTTCTTGGATTCCGTAATCAGTTCGTGGCGCTTTCGAGCTTCTTCATTATGGAGAAGATGAACAGGGCGGACAGCAGACAGAGAACAATCAGCAGTGTCCATACGCCCCAGAGAGGAACCTTGTCCCAGAGCAATGCCGGTATGGAGACGAGATAATTTCCCACGGCAGTGGCGGCGAACCAGCATCCCATCATCATTCCCTTGTATTTCGGAGGAGCCACTTTCGAAACGAACGAAATTCCCATAGGGGAGAGGAGCAGTTCTGCGAAAGTCAATACCAGATAGGTGGATATCAACCATGTAGGCGATACGAGAACGTCGCTTACCGTTCCTCCGAGTTCTTTCGGTGAAGCCAGACCTATGGACCCCATTGTCAGAATGAAGAAGCCGACTGCCGCCACGAGCATTCCGAATCCTATCTTGCGCGGAGCGGAAGGTTCCTTTCCTTTTCTGGCAAGCGAGCCGAAAATGGCCAGTGAAACCGGAGTCAGTGCCACTACGAAGAAAGGATTGAACTGCTGGAAGTCAGACGGAAGTATGCCGAATGAAGGGTCCATGCCCGAATAGATGGCGTATGCCCCGCCCCACAGGATCAGTGTAGCTGCCGCGGACAGTATCTTGCCTCGTTTGGTTTCCGACTGGAACGCCCCGAACAGCGTATAGACTGAAACGGCTATGAGAAACAGACTCCAAATATTGAATCCTATCCTTACCCATCCTTCAGCTACCGGCTGGGTGTAGTCGCGTGCGAAGAATGTCATGGTAGCCCCGTTCTGATGGAAGGCCATCCAGAAGAAAATGACGACGGCGAATACTAAAAGAAGGGCGGTGATGCGGCTTCTGGTCTGCTGCGGGGTGAGTTCCGTTTCGCTAATATGGGCGGCTTCCGCCTGTTTTGCATTGACATCCGCGTGTCTGAACCACGGCCGGCAGCAGAAATATATCAGCACGGAAACTATCAGCGAGATGCAGGCTACGCCGAAACCGTAATTGTATGCAGTGGAAAGCTTGTCGATGTAGAGGTGGCTGAAAGAAGCCAGGTCGGAGGAGCCTGAAGACATTGCGGCGGCGAGCTCGGCGAGCCTGGCCGTATTTTCGGGAGAAATGGTCCCGTCGATGAACTGATGGGCGAGGGCCGGGATGTTGGCATTGTAGATGAGACCTGATTTCGACAGGAAAAAATTCGTCACGTATTTTGCCATACCGGGAGCGAACATGGCACCTATGTTAATGGCCATATAGAAAAGGCTGAACGCCGCGTCCCTTTTCGAAGCGTATTTCGGATCGTCATAGAGGTTTCCTACCATTACCTGCAGGTTGCCCTTGAAAAGCCCCGTGCCTATGGCTATCAGTGCCAGAGCACCGAACATCGCTATTTTTCCCGTAATGTCGGCGCCGGTAGGGATTGCGAGGCAGAGGTAGCCGATGAACATCACGGCTATGCCGGTAGTGACGCATTTCCCGAATCCAATCTTGTCTGCGAGCCAGCCGCCGAAAAGCGGCATGAAGTAGACTCCGGCGAGGAAAATAGCATAAATCTGGCCGGCAACGGCCGCACTGAAGCCGAATTTGGCCTGCAGGAACAGCATGAAGATTGCCAGCATGGTGTAGTATCCGAAACGCTCACCCGTGTTTGCAAGCGCGAGAGCGAACAGACCTTTTGGTTGATCTTTGAACATATTTCAGTATTTTTATAATGTTTGACGCGTATGTCCGGCCGAATCCATGAAGAAGGTACGGCGGCCGCAGGTCTGCAAAGTTAAGAAATAAATTAAAAAATACATTTGCCGGACTTTTCTCTTTTTCTTATCTTTGAAAAATCGACTTTAAAATGAACGGTATGAAGACTTGTTTTATTTCTGCCATAATGCTGGTCATACTGCCGGCTGCGGCGATTTCCGCAAAAGCGCCCGTCAAAACGGACGAAACGGCGACCGTAGTGTATTCGTTGCCGTCTACGACCCTGTCTTTCGAGGTGGAGGCCGTATGCGAGCATTTTTATGCCGGCCCGTACGCCGCCTATGCGGCCAAGTATCTCGGAATAGACGTCCGGCAGAAGGATGAAGTATCCTGCAGGCTGACAGGCGTGAAGATGACCCCGTATAACGAAGCGGACCATTCTGCACGGTATCTGATCGACCTTAAGGATGAATCCGCATATACGACATTCCTGAAATTCACTTCGGCGGGACTGGTGTCTTCCTCCGAATCCGTACCGGACAGAGAGCAGGTGTGGCGTTTCCCGACGGTGGCAGGAAAGGACTATGCAGGAAAGGCTGTCACCGCAAATCTTACAAGGGAGGCCACTACATTATATAAAAGTGTGAAAAACGATACGGTGTTCGGAAAAGTGGCCGTGCGTCAGAACATGCTTGTGGAAAAATCCGAGGAAGCGCGTGCTGCCGAGACTGCCGGGATGATAGTCTCTCTCCGGGAACAGAGGATGAACATCATTACGGGGAATACAGATGCCTCTTACAACGGCGAGGCCATGGGTGCGGCCCTGAGTGAAATCAGCCGGCTCGAACGGGAACTGACTGTCCTGTTTACGGGATACTCCGAGTCCGGAGTGCAGAAGATAGCCTTCGATGTCGTTCCGCAGAAAAACCGTGAAAACCAGATATATGTGGCATTCAGGATTTCCGATTCGGCAGGACTGCTGCCTGCCGACAATGTTTCCGGCAAGCCGGTAATTCTCGAAATCGTTCCGGAGACAATGTCTGAACCCCAGTCGGACGGAAAGAACGTGAAAAAGTCGAAACTGCCCGTCATTTCATACAGGATTCCGGCGATTTGCCAGGTGAAGCTGAAAGACGGTGTCAATGTCATCTTGCAGGGCAGGGTTCCCGTCTACCAGCTCGGAGAGGAATGCTCCCTTCCTCTGAATTTCACCATAAAGGACTGACAACAAGTAAAACATAAAAAGCAATATGGTTATCAAGGAATTGGATCCATCTGTCGTATGGAACAACTTTTACGCCCTCACCAGAATCCCGCGCCCTTCGAAGAAAGAGTCGAAAGCTGTGGATTATCTGTATGATTTCGGCAAATCCCTCGGTCTGGAAACGCTCAGGGATGAAACGGGGAATATCATCATAAAAAAGCCGGCTACTCCCGGGATGGAGAACAGGAAAGGCGTGATTCTGCAGGGACATATCGATATGGTGCCCCAGAAGAATCCGGATGTCGAACATGATTTCGAGAAGGACCCGATAGAGACCTGGATCGACGGGGAATGGGTCAGGGCGAAGGGTACTACCCTCGGTGCCGACAACGGCATCGGCGTAGCCATGGCTCTGTCTGTACTCCAGTCAGACGATCTCAGGCACGGTTCTGTGGAAGTCCTGGTGACAGTCGATGAGGAAACCGGTATGACAGGGGCAAGAAACCTGAAGCCGGGGGTTCTGGACGGCGAAATCCTCGTCAATCTCGATTCGGAGACGGAAGGTGAACTGTATATCGGCTGTGCAGGAGGAATGGATGCCTCCGCGGAGATTCCGTATCGGAGTGTTGCCGCTCCTGCCGGATATGAACCGTTTATGATAAAGGTGTCAGGATGCCAGGGCGGACATTCGGGAATGGACATAATTCTGTATCGTGCCAACGCCAATAAAATCCTGGCCCGTGTCCTGCTGCCGCTGGTCCGCGATTTCGGTGTGAAACTGGCATGGTTTGAAGGCGGAAACATGAGAAATGCCATTCCCCGGGAGGCAGAGGCCGTCGTGCTGGTCCCTGCCGGGAAGGCAGAGGAGACCGGAAAGTCTGTCGAAGAGATGCTTTCCTCAATCAGGGATGAGTACAGGGTTACCGACCCTCAGCTCAATATTGAAATGAAAGCATCGGAAAAGCCGGAGACCTGTATGGCGGATGAAGATTCCCTGAAATGCCTGAGGGCTTTGCTGGCTTCCCCGGAAGGAGTCGAAAGGATGAGCGACCAGATGCCCGGGCTGGTGGAAACGTCCAACAATACAGCCATTGTCAAGACGGAAAACGGGAAATTTTTGATAAGAACCCTGATGAGAAGCTCCGTGGATTCGGCCAAAGACCTGCTCGCAGAGCGTATGAGGGCAGTAATCGAACTCGCCGGAGGAACAGTGGAGTTTTCCGGAGGGTATTCCGGCTGGGCGCCGGACAGTTCTTCTCCGATACTTCATACTATGAAGGACGTGTACAGGAAACTGTACGGAAGGGAGCCTGCAGTCATGGCCATTCATGCCGGGCTGGAATGCGGTATCCTCAGCGGTGCGTATCCGCATCTCGACATGGTTTCCTGCGGGCCTACCATTATGAGTCCTCATTCGCCTGACGAAAGAGTCGGTATCTCGTCGGTGGGGAAGTGCTGGAATTTCCTGAAAGCGGTACTTGAACATATTCCTGAAAAGGCGTAGGACAGGAGTCTGCGTTTCGGGGAACGGTATTCCGCCGGAGAATCACCTTTTGAAAATATTTTGATAAAAGGGAATTTATTCATATCTTTGCAGCCCATTCGTGGAAAATATTTCCTGCGGATGGGCATATTATATTTATTAACAATAAATTATAAACAAAATGATCAAACAGTACGAGACCGTTTTCATTGCAACTCCCGTTTTGTCTGAGGCTCAGATGAAGGAAGCGGTTGCCAAGTACACTGATTTCATCAGGAGCAATGGGGGAGAAATCGTGTACGAAGAGGACTGGGGGCTCAAACAGCTCGCCTATCCAATCCAGAAGAAGACTTCAGGATTCTATTATCTTATCGAATTCAAGGCCGACACTCAGCTGATTGCCTCTTTGGAGACTCAGTATCGCCGTGACGAGAGAATCATCAGGTTCCTGACTTTCGCCATGGACAAGCATGCCATCGCATACGCTGAAAAGAGAAGGGCTAACAAACAGACTAAATAAGGAGGAATGAATTATGGCACAGAACAATGAAATCCGTTATCTTAATCCTCCTACAGTAGAGGTGAAAAGGAAAAAATACTGCCGTTTCAAGAAGGCAGGCATCAAATATGTAGATTACAAGGACGCCGAGTTCCTGAAGAAATTCCTCAACGAGCAGGGTAAGATCCTTCCTCGCAGGATTACCGGAACATCTCTGAAATTCCAGAGGAAAGTGGCTCAGGCCGTGAAGAGAGCAAGGCATCTTGCACTTCTTCCATACGTAACAGACCTTTTGAAATAAAAAGCCGGAGGAGACAATATGGAGATAATACTTAAAAAAGATGTGGCCAATCTCGGTCATGCAGACGATATTGTCAATGTAAAGACAGGATATGCTGTCAATTACCTTATTCCTCAGGGATTTGCTGTATTTGCAACTCCATCTGCCAAGAAAGTGCATGCAGAGAATATCCGTCAGCGTGCCCACAAGGAGGCGAAACTCCGTTCAGATGCTGAGGTACTTGCAGCCAAGCTTGCTGAGACTCAGGTAAAGGTGGCAGTGAAGGTGAGCGAGTCCGGAAAGATTTACGGTTCAGTCACTACTGCGCAGATTGCTGACGCACTTGTAGCTGCCGGTGTCGAGGTAGACAAGAAAGATATCACCATCGTATCTGACTCTGTCAAGGAGCTCGGGACATACGAGGCATCAGTAAAATGCTACAAGGATATCAAGGGAACTGTAAAGTTCGAGGTCGTAGCAGAGTAAATCAAGCAGAATTTACGGACACCAATTGGTGGT
>CALVBH010000042.1 GCA_944325765.1 uncultured Bacteroidales bacterium | reverse complement strand
TTCAATGACGAGGGCAGGCAGCGGAGCAGGCTCCACTACGGAAGCTCCGGAAGAGTATGTTATCCGTATCAGGAACATAAAGACTTCAGAGGAACAGGAAATGACCTACGGGGAGCTTAAGCAGGCGGAGTCCGGGCAGATTCCCCTGACTCCGGGAACTTATATAGTATCCGCGGAATCATCCGATTATGAGGAATATATGGCCGGAGCGACTGCCGCTTCCTGGGAAACCCCCGTTTACTACGGGGAAACGACGGCGACGATAGTTTCCAAGAAAGAGACCACGGTGTCGGGCATTGTATGCAGGCTTGCCAATCTCAAGACTACGGTATCGGTGACGCCGGATCTTGCCGGACTGTTTATGTCGGACCGCCAGTGCGAGGCTCAGCGCAAGGAAAAACTTTCCGTGACTCTGTCTGTAGGAGAAGCCGCTGACGGGATTTCCCTGCAGTACGGCAGGACCGAAATGGATGCCGTAAAGGCCGGGTATTTCAAGTTGGAAGCCTCTGCTGCTGTCAATGTCGTGCTGACCGGACAGTATAATACTGCGGCAGCCGATGCCGAGCCTGAATATGTCCCTGTCAACTGGAAGTCGTCCCTGCCGGAGTGCAAGCCCGGACAGTGGAGGAAGATTTCCATAGGTCTGACTAATGCCGCAGACGGCAATGCAAGGTTCGAGATAACGGTGGAGAACTGGACTTATGACAAGACAGTGAATGTGGATGTGGCGAAGATGTATTCTTTCACGGAAGAAATTATCGATGATGAAGTTTCGGATGAAAATTCACCGGTATTGTCCCTTGACGGAGGTGATATCGAGGACGGTTACACCCTGCATGCCGGGATGTACGACAATATGCTGAACAAGTGGACCGATAACCTCAGACTGAATCTGAAACCTGCGGAAGGCTCGAAAGTGGAAACGGTTACAGTCGAGGTGAGAGGCTCCGACAATGAGGAATTCCTCGCAGCTGTCGATGCTTTGGGCGTGAGAAACCGCACGTTTGAGGTTTATCCGGATGCTTCTGCGCTGGCTGGAAGCCTGATAGTCTCGGACGATGCGGGCGTGCTGTCTTTCGTACTGAATGACGGCGGGATGACAAAGCTGTTTTCATACAAGGGAGAGCACCATCTGAAAGTCACGGCTGTCGATGACAGGTACAGGTTTTCATACTCCGACCTGAAAATCACCTGTCTCGAAGGCGAGGTGACTGTGGGCGGCCCGGAGATAGTCTGGACCAATTCGGACGGGAGCGTCACCTACGATTTCGACAAGGTGTACACCATCGACGAAACCCTCCAGGTGAAGATAAGCGTATCTACCGAGAGCACTTTTACCGGATTTAGTGTGGTGATTGACAGCGATATTCTTACGGACGAAGTCTTGGGTGTTGTCGGTTTGTCTGGAAATCTTGATCTGATCAATCCCGGCTCTGCAGAATCAATGTTGGAAGAATTGGGATTCCCGACAGGTGAGAATGTAACATCGCAGACTGAAGTAAGTTTCGATATTTCAAGTTTCCTGACTATGATTGAAGGACTTGCTTCCAACGGCGGTACTTACTGCGACTTCAAACTGGTCGTTACCGACGGCAACGGAACTGCGGAAAAGACCATCCGGCTTAAAGTACTGACGGCTGAATAGGTTTTATGGATAAAACAGGGATGAATATGTTTTTCAAAAATATACATAAGCCGTTCTCCGCTGCCTTGTGCGTTGCCGCAGTGATATCCGGACTGTCCGGCTGTGCGGAAAAGGAGCTTGCGGAGCCTGAAATCACCGAAGGGACGGGCTGTCTGAACGTGGAGATAGCTCTGCCTAAGACGAAGGCCGATGCGGCAGAGGAGTATAATGCACTGGACTACAGTACGGTGAGAATCTACAGCATTGTCCGTGACACGGAGAATCGGATAACAGAGAAAAATCTTGTCAGAAAATATCGTCCTGCATCGCAGATGCCGGCAAATCTATATCTTGCAGCCGGGGAATACAAGATCACCGTCGAGGCGGGAAAGAATGACGAAGCGACCTTCACGAACAAGACCTATTACGGGGAAGAAACCTTCATTCTCGAGGCGAAGCAGGACAAGTCCGTGAAAGTATCCTGCAAGATAACGAATGTAGTGGTGAAAGTGGTGTTCGGCGGGACTGTGAAGACGGCTTTCGACCAGGGCTTCAAGGCTTGCGTGAGTGCGGCTGACGAGTTTTCCAGGGAGGATGCCGAGTCCGGCAATGTCCCGGCTCTCGAATTTACTGAAGACGCCACCGGCTTTTTCATCCTTCCGGAAGGAGTCTCTAATCTGTCCTGGGGCTTCTACGGCAGCAGTTCCGACGAGGCTGTAAATGCGAAAGGCGAAAAGACGGGAGTGATAGAGAACCCGCAGCCGGGGATGCAGTACACCTTGACCTATAAATATTCACCGGATGCCGACGGCTGGCTGCTGACGATGTCGGTGCAGGTTGTGGACTATGACGAGCTGTGCGAAGACCAGTTCGTGTTCAGCCCCCAGCCGACGATAACCGCCGACGGCTTCTCTTTCGACGGGACGGTTGTTTTCCTGGACCAGCCGCTGACGGTAAATGTAAACGCGATAAACCCGTTGTCCGAAATCTCTGTGACGGTAGAAGGAGAGACTTTTACCGCTATGTCTGCTGGTCTGGCTTCGGAGACTAATGCGGCTCGGGGAATCGGACTTGCGGTGACCGACGAGTATAATGCGGTACTGTCTCTGCAGCCGGATTTCTGCCGGAATATTGCCGGAGGGGAGCATCCGTTCGTATTCAAGGTTAAGGACAGCGCAAATGCAGAGGCATCCGCACAGGTGAATGTGATTTCGTCAGGAGCCGAAGGTCTGGTTCCCGTGGATTTGTGGTTCGGACAGGCCGGATTGTCGGCAACGGTGACCGACCCTGCAGCCGCGGATGTGAAAATCAGGTACAGGGAAGCAGGAACGGAGAAATGGGCGGAATCCGTAATGACGAAATCCGAGGAATATGATTATACTGCCGAGGCTTCGGGTTTCACGGCCGGCAGGACATACGAGATGCAGCTGACTGTGGATGGAATCGAGACCGGGAAAACGGTCGAGGTCAAGACGGAGGCCGGTGTGCAGATGCCGAATGCCGGGTTCGAGGAATGGGGCATTTTCAAAAATGATAATAATAAAGATATTGTATCCCCATACTCGAGTGAGGCCAGCGCTTTCTGGGGAACAGGAAACGAGGGTGCGAGCATGGCATCGGTTATCTTGACCGAGAGTTCGTCAGATATCCGTCCCGGCTCATCCGGAAAACTTTCGGCCAGGTTAGAGTCCAAGGATGCCAAGGTCGTCGGTATCGGCAAGTTCGCTGCAGGAAACCTCTTTGTCGGAGAATTCGGAAACACCCAAATGTCCACTATGTCAGGAACCGTCAAAATGGGGCGTGCGTTCGAATTCAACGCCAGACCCCAGTCCCTGAACGGCTGGCTCAAATATACTCAGGCCGGTTCCGACAAGGGCAGGATATTCGTCTGCCTCGTCAGGATGACCAATGGCGCCACATACCACACTGTGGATACCAATCCGGACAAAATAAACGGTGACGGCATCAATGTCACGGCACTGGACCCGCTTGCCGAGTTCATCTATGCCGACATAGACAATCCAGAGTCCGTGGAGGGCCATATCATCGGCTACGGCGACCTGATGCTCGAAAATACCGTTTCCGACTGGAAGGAATTCGAGATACCGATAACCTACAGGGAGAAATATGCCGGCGAAAAGCCGAATGTACTGATAGTAACGGCTTCCGCGAGCTGGCGCGGCGACTATTTCGAGGGAACGGTCGGAAGCACCATGTATTTGGACGACCTCGAATTCGTATACTGAAAATACTGATCGATGAAAAGAACTTTTGTCATATTACTGCTTTCTGTCTTGCCGGTACTCTGTCTTACGGCAAAGGAAACGGAAAAGGAACCATCCCTGAGACCGGACAAATCCCGCAGGG
>CALVBH010000041.1 GCA_944325765.1 uncultured Bacteroidales bacterium | reverse complement strand
CAGGCCGGTGAGCTTCTCGCCAAGACGGAAGAGTTCGCCAAAGTCAGACTGAACACTTACAAGAGACTGGCCGGCAAGGAATAGTCCTGCCTGCACAAAAATTATGAGAGTGGGCCAAAGGAGAAATTTCAAGGCTTGCGAAGATGAGGAAACCGGGAGTTTACTTCCGTAAATGAGGATTTCCGAATCAAGCGTAACGCAGAAAGTTCCCTTTTGGCCCACCCTCATTTTTATTTTAACGAATTAAAAAAAGAAAAAAATGAAATACTTTTCAGTATTGGCCTGTGTCTTTGCAACAGGCGCACTTCTTATGCCGGAAGCTGCACAGGCGCAGCCGGCCGGTCCGAACACGAAACTCCGCCCGGACAAAACCGTGCTCCTCTATCAGGAAACACCTGTCAGCATATCCGATCCCGTACAGGGGAAAACCGTAGAAGCCCTCGGCCTCGATATGGCCGTTGAGAACGGACTTTCAGGAAAGGAAAGTATGAACGATGCGGGAAATATCGGCAACATATCCGACTTGGCCCGTTTCGACCTGTATTTCCCGAAAAAGCCTAACGGCCAGATGATCGTAGTCTGTCCGGGCGGCGGATATTCCATAGTTTCGTCGTACAATGAAGGTGTTTACGTGGCTGACTGGATGCTCTCCCGGGGCATTACCGTCGCAGTCGTCAAATACCGTCTTCCTAACGGGCACTGGACAGTGCCGCTGGATGACGTACAGAATGTTTTCAGGTACTGCAGGGAACATGCCTCCGAATGGGGCGTCAGCCAGATAGGTGTAATGGGCTTTTCGGCAGGGGGACATCTGGCCGCATCGGCGACGACACTCTATACCGATGCCTTGACCAGACCGGATTTTTCAGTACTGATTTACCCGGTAATATCCGTCGACAGGACTCCTTCCCACAAGGGGACGCGTATAAACCTGCTGGGTCCGGAGGAAATCTGGAATTCCACCGAAGGGAAATCCGCGGAAAAATGGATTGCCGACCGGAATCTTTATGCGGAACTTATCGGGAAATATACTCTGAGCAACAATATAACACCTGACACTCCGCCGGTATTTCTGGCACACTGCACCGATGACACGACAGTACCTGTCATAAACAGCATCAGGTTCTACGACAAGGCAACGGACAACGGTGTCAGTGCCGAAATGCATATTTATCCCGCAGGCGGCCACGGCTGGGGTTTTTCCTCGTCGAAATTCGTAAAAAACGACAAGTTCGGCTATGCCCGCGATGAATTTTACGCCTCTCTTTCGAGGTGGCTCGCTTCCAGGCTGTAACGAAAGACAAATTTACTATATTTGCATCCGTTTTTGTCAAGAATAAAAATCACGTTTTTATGAAAAAAATTCTACTATTAGTCGCCTTTGCGGTATCAACGATATCGTTGTCGGCACAAAACCAGCTGCCGAACGATCCTGACGTCAGGAAAGGCAAACTGGAAAACGGGCTGACATATTATATCAGACACAACGACAAGCCTGCCCAGAGGGCGGAATTCTATTTGGCCACCAACGTCGGAGCCATTCAGGAAACACCCGATCAGGACGGTCTCGCGCATTTTCTGGAGCACATGTGCTTCAACGGCACCAAGAACCTGCCGGGAAAGAGCATGCTCGACTATCTGCAGAAAATCGGGGCTGAATTCGGACGCAACATAAACGCTTCCACCGGAGTGGAGCAGACCACATATATGCTGAACAACATTCCGGTCATCAGGGAGGGTATCGTAGACACCTGCCTGCTCATCATGCACGACTACTCCCACTACGTGACCTGCGATCCTGAAGAAATCGACAAGGAAAGAGGTGTCATCCTCGAAGAAAGACGCACCAGGAGGACCGCAGACTGGAGGATGCACGAAAAATCCCTTCCATACTATTTCGGGGACTCCAAATACGCCACCTGCACCCTCATCGGAAGCGAAGAAAACCTCAAGACTTTCAAACCGGAAAGCCTTACAAACTTCTACCACACCTGGTACCGTCCGGATCTGCAGGCGGTCATCGTGGTCGGAGACATAGATGTTGACCGGATAGAGTCCAAAATCAAGTCCCTGTTCAGCGACATACCTGCCGCAGAGAATCCGCAGCCCAAGGCTGTCCATATGATTCCGGACAATGCCGAGCCGGTAATAGGCATCATCACCGATCCTGAAGCCTCAGCCACGTCCCTGACCATAATGTGGAAACATCAGCCGCTTCCGGAAGAGCTTAACAATACGGATGTCGCCTTCACTATGGAATTCATCAAGAACATCATTTCTTCCGTGATGAGTGAAAGATTCAATGACATCACCTCGAAACCGGACGCTCCGTTCCTTAGCGCAGGATTCGGCATCGGCGGACTTTGCGAGACTTGCGAAGTCGCTATGGGGAACGTATCCTGCCGCAACGGCGAAGGCATCAGTTCTTTCAAGGCATATATGACTGAAATCGAAAAAATGAAAAGATTCGGCTTCAGCGACGACGAGATAAACAGGGCGAAGCAAAATCTGCTCAGCTACTACGAAAGCCAGGCAAAGAGCGCCGATTCCAGAAAAAACGCAGACTTCGTGCAGAACTATATCGTCAACTTCTTTGACAATTATCCGTATATGGAGCCGGAAACCGAATATGAAGTGGCCAAGGCTGTGTCGGCTCAGATCAATGCGCAGATAGTGAACCAGCTTGCGTCTTCGATGATCACCGACGAAAACATTGTCATACTGTACAAGGCTCCTGAAAAAGAAGGGATTTCACACCCTACGGAGAACGATTTCATCACGGCGCTGAAGGAAGTGGAAAATTCTGAAATCCAGGCCAATGAAGCCACAAACTACAATGTTCCGCTGCTGGATCCGTCCGTATTGAAAGGCTCGCCTGTCAAGAAAGAAAAGACCACTATCTACGGTGCGACCGAATGGATTCTCAAGAACGGCCTCAAGGTCGTCGTCCTTCCTACCGACTATGAAAAGGATCAGATAATGATGCAGCTTTATATGGACGGAGGACGTTCCCTTATCGAGACCGCAGACCTGCCGTCTTTCGAAGACAACGTATTCGGTATCTTCCAGCAGAATTCCGGTCTGGCAGGGTTCTCCGGAGCGGATCTTCCGAAGATACTTGCAGGCAAGAACGTGAGCGCATCTCCTTTTATTCACGGTCTGAGCCACGGTATAGGGGTTTCATCCTCTCCAAAGGATCTCGAAACGGCATTCCAGCTTATGTACCTGACGTTTATGGAGCCGCGGTTCGATGAAAGCGAATTCGAGACAGGCATCGCCCAGCTGAGAGCATTGCTTCCAAACATTGAAAACCAGCCTGACTTCAAACTCCAGCAGGAGATGAACAAAGCCCTGTACGGCGACAACCCGAGACGCTTCATAATCAGCGAAGAAGTCCTTGAAAAAGCCAATCTCGCCACTATCGAAAGAGTATACAGGTCGCTTTTCGACAATATTGCCGGAGCTACGCTTGTCATTGTCGGCAATGTAGACCTGGACACGTTGAAACCGCTTGTCGAGAAATACGCCGGATCGCTTCCTAAAGGCAAGAAGGCGCACGAATGGACGGATAGAAACGAAGATATAGTCCAGGGCAAGGTGGAAGACCACTTCAACGTGAAGATGGAGACACCGAAAAGTACCGTATTGCAGGTATATTCGGCAAATCTGCCTTACTCTATCCACAGGCAGGTAATGATGGACGCCGCCCAGTACATTATGGATATGATATATGTTGCGACACTCCGCGAGGAGGAAGGCGGCACTTACGGAGCCAGCATCTATTTCGCCCTCCAGGACAAGCCGAAGGAAAAAGCAATAATGCAAGTGTACTTCGACACGAATCCGGAGTCTGCGGACAAGCTCAGGAAAGCAGCCGTGGACGGACTGACCAGGCTAATGGAAGAAGGACCGACAGAGGAACAGCTTTCTATGACCATAGAGAACTTCAAGAAGAACCTTCCTGAATCGAGAATCAAGAACAGTTACTGGATGAGCAACCTGAAGTATTTCTACGAGCACGGCATAGACTACGACAAGGCATACGAGGAAGCTGTGGCGGATATCAATGCCGAGAACATCAAGGCCGCCGTAAAAGACATAGTTTCTTCCGGCAACTTCATCGAAGTGATGATGTCTCCTGAAACTGGAGCGGAAGAATAGGACTATCGCATCTTCCTGCCTCAGATACGGCGACAATTTAAATTAACGGAGCTGACCTAAAAAGTCCTAAAAGGTTCCGTAGGGACTGCGACCGGAGGGAGCAAAACCGACACCAAACCGTGAGGGTGACACAAAAGAGATTTTGTGTCACCCTCAAACGTCTTTCTTCGAAAGACTGAACCCATCCTAACCCCCTGCATAATTTTTTTTGCCTGTCGCCCAAAAATTGTCGTTGGAGCAAATCCTATACAAGGGCAATCATAAATTTCTATAAAAAAACAGCACCTTTCATCGGGTGGTTTCCCAAATTTTCCTATTTTTGCGCCGCTAAATTCTACTACAATGGGAGGCTTTTTCGGTACTATCGCAAAGGAGGAATGCATCAACGACCTGTTCTACGGGACAGACTACAATTCCCATATGGGGACAAAACGCGGCGGAATGGCTACGTACAGCCCGGCAGACGGCTTCAAACGATCTATCCACAACCTTGAAAGTTCTTATTTCAGGAGCAAGTTCGAGGATGAACTCGACAAATTCAGGGGCAATGCAGGTATCGGTGTCATCAGCGATACCGACCCTCAGCCGATAGTGCTGAATTCCCATCTCGGGCGCTTTGCCATAGTGACGGTGGCCAGGATTGCGAATCTTGCGGAGCTGGAGGCGGAACTTCTCGCTTCCAATATGCATTTCGCGGAGCTCAGTTCGGGAAAGACGAACCAGACCGAACTCATCGCCCTGCTCATAATCCAGGGCAAGACATTCCGTGAAGGAATAGAAAACGTCTTCGCGAAGGTCAAGGGCTCCTGTTCGATGCTCATCCTCACCGAAGACGGAATCATCGCTGCACGAGACAGGCTCGGACGTACCCCTATAGTGATAGGAAAGAAAGAGGGAGCCTATGCAGCCACGAGCGAATCCTGCAGTTTCCCAAATCTCGGCTATGAAATCGAGCGTTTCGTAGGTCCGGGTGAAATACTGAAATTGTACCCGGATCACATCGAACAGATAAAGGCTCCGGAAAAACAAATGCAGGTCTGTTCTTTCCTCTGGGTGTACTACGGTTTTCCTACCTCGTCATATGAGGACCGTAACGTGGAGCAGGTACGGTTCAGAAGCGGTAAGGAGATGGGAAAGAAGGATACTGCAGATGCCGATTTCGTGTGCGGCATCCCTGATTCAGGCATAGGCCAGGGGCTCGGCTATGCAGAAGGGAAAGGCATCCCGTATCACAGGGCCATCACGAAATACACGCCTACCTGGCCCCGCAGTTTCACGCCGAGCAATCAGGAACGCCGTTCGCTCGTAGCGAAAATGAAGCTGATTCCGAACAGGGCTATGCTCGAAGGCAAGAAGATTATTTTCTGCGATGACTCCATAGTGCGCGGAACCCAGCTTAAGGACAATGTCAAAGTCCTTTATGACTATGGTGCAAAAGAGGTTCATATGCGTATCGGCTGCCCTCCATTGGTCTACGGCTGTCCTTTCCTGGGATTTTCCGCCAGCAAGACTGATATGGAACTGATTACAAGAAGGATAATAAAGGAGTTTGAGGGTGACGAGAACAAGAATCTCGAAAAATATTCCGATCCGTCTACTCCCGAGTACAGGAGAATGGTGGACAGGATTGCGGAAATGTTCGGTATGACCTCTCTGAAATTCAATACCATAGAGACATTGATCGAAGCTATCGGACTGCCGAAATGCCAGGTCTGCACCCACTGTTTCGACGGCTCCAGCCGGTTTTAGAAGCTGATTCGACGAAACATTATCTGGTTTACGTTTGACGGGGCTGTGCCAAAACACATCTATTTTGGCTCAGCCCTTTTAAGTCACGTCGTCGCCGATGTGAAATCTGGAATCCTGGTGAGCAAATAAAGAATTCGATCTTATACTGCAGGGAATATCTTGTGATCCGGTGTCATTGTAGTATTTGTAAAATTATCCTTCGGATATGTCATTCAATTCGTAATTTCACTAGTGGATGTAAATATGAAAGTAATACTTCTCGGATCATCCCGTCTTCTGATGAAAAACGGGCTCACAGAGTCTTTGGCCTTATACGTATGCCTCACTGGAGTTACGGGGAAATGAAAGACGCTTCCGGCATTGACCTGAGCCGCTACATTTTTTTCGGCGGCTACCCTGGTGGGGCATCATTTACTGATAACGAAAGGCGTTGGCGACATTATATCAAGGACAGTATCATCGCTCCGGCTATGGAATATGATATTCTGATGACAAAAATCGTGTACAAGCCGGAATTGATGTGTAGGCTGTTCGAACTTGGATGTGTATATTCCGGTGAGGAAATATCTCTCAACAAACTTTTAGGTCAGTTGCAGGATGTGGGAAATGTTACGACACTGGCAAGCTACCTTACTACCCTTGACGAATCCAGAATGTTGTGCGGCTTGCAACTTTATTACTGGCGTAACCGTGATGACGAAGTGGATTTTGTCATCGAATATAATCACAGGTGCATCGCAATAGAAGTGAAAAGCGGTCGCCGCACGACCAATGACGGCATCAGGGTATTCAAGGAAAAATTCTCACCGGCGCAGACTTTCATAGTGGGGTCAGGAGGCATACCGATAGAGGAGTTTCTGACCATAAACCCTGTGGAGATTTTATGAGCCGGCGTCTTGGAAAACCGAATCATCAGACAGACTTCCGTGAGGTGACGAGCAGGAGGTCTCCGGATTCTGGCAGGTCGCAATGCAAGGCGAATATGTGGATGTCCCCGCCGGATGAAGCACCGAGTTTGCGACGGAGCGTGTCAGTATCCATTTTTATGTTGCGGGCCGTGACTTCGCACTGCGGATACCGTTTGCCTACGTCCTTGATATTCCGGTTGTTCAATGGAAGGACTTCCCTTATGACAAAGAATTTGCCGTTTGAGGAAAGCGTTTCGGGCAGACCTTCATATGATACGACGGGATGCCCGGACGCCGAATCTCCCGAAGCGCCGCTTTCCGGCATATGTGATGCCAGGATGTAGTAATGGGTGAACTGAGAGAGTTTTTCCAGAGGGAATCTTTCGCACAGGACATTGAAGGCTCCGGCCTTCATCAGGGCTTTCCCGGGCTCGTAAAGGACGGCTCCGGGTCTGATGCTGTCCGCAGATGACAGCGATCTGGGGGCTGCATTCCTTAACTCCTCATAGCCGAACTGCATTACGGAGAGGGGAGTCCCTGCAGTGACGGTACATTCCTCTTCGGATTCCCTGTCCAGCAACACTATGATTTCCTTGCACTCGCCGCCTGAAGCCAGTATGTGGATTTCCCGGCATTGCCTGCCTATCCTGCCGTAAATCATTGAAATGTCCGCCATAGGGGAGAGTTTCAGCAGGACATACCGGCATTGCCTGAAAAGATCGGGCTTAAGTGCCAGAACGTCCGGGCTGCAGTCTTCCAGCAGAAAGACTTTTTTCCCTCCGGCATCCCTGCGGGCAGGATCCAGATATATCAGGTCGGGACGGAAACTCCCGAGAATCCCTCCGGCTGTCTTTTCCTGATGTCCGCCGCACTGCCCCTCCGGTACGAGCCTGAACGATACGACGGATATGTTGTCTTTTCCCAGAAGCCTGAAATTACGTTCTGCGGAGGACGCGAGCGTAGGATTCATCTCGTTGTAAAGCACGGATGAGGCCACTGTGGAAAATGCCCAGGAATCCACACCAAGACCTCCCGTCAGATCCGCCACGTTTGCATTTCCCTCCGGGAACAGACGTCGGATAATATCCGCCTTGTATATGGCCGTGGCTTCGGAACTGCACTGCTCGCCAGAGAGCCTGAGAGGATAGGCAAGCTCCGGGATACCGTACCAGGAAGGGACTTTCTTCCGGATTTTGCGACGGACTTCTATGGTGCTGACTGCCAGCTCTATGTCTATGTCAACGCGGCCTTTCCCGCGAAGCATCAGCATTGCCGTGTCGGCATTCTCGTTTTCTATGACGAAATCGGAAAATTTTCCCATCTGAATCAATTTTCTTCCGCGAAGTTACCATTTATCGCGGATATTTGATAAATTTGTATGATTTGTCAGTCAGGACAATATCTGACAAGTGTATGAGATACATTATTAATTAACACTATAATTTAAACTGATATTATGGAAAAGAATTTCAGGGCGGTCGCCCAAAGCTGGCTTGACGGCAATTACGACGAAGAAACCAAGGCTGAGGTCAGGAAACTGATGGAAACCGATCCTGCCGGACTCGAAGACGCATTCTACCGCAATCTCGAATTCGGTACGGGCGGACTCCGCGGCATAATGGGGGTAGGAACCAACAGGATGAACAAATACGTCGTAGCTATGGCTACGCAGGGACTTGCAAACTATATCATCAAGAATGTCCACAGCGACAACCTCAGCGTATGCGTCTCCTTCGACAGCAGGAACAACAGTGACGCTTTTGCCCATATTACGGCTAAAGTACTGTCGGCCAACGGAATACACGTCTATATCTACGACTGCCTTCATCCGGTCCCGCTTCTGAGCTATGCGGTACGTAAGAAACAGGCCACTGCAGGAGTTATGGTCACGGCTTCGCATAACCCTAAGGAGTATAACGGATACAAGGTCTACTGGTCGGACGGAGCTCAGATCATTGCCCCTGTCGACAAGGACATCGTAGCCGAGGTGAACGCCATTTCGGATCCGTCTATGGTCAGGTATGAGGCTGAAGCCGGAAAGGAAGGCGGCATAGAAGTGATGGGTGACGAGATGAATGAGGCCTATATGGATGACGTCCTCACGCTTATGCTTTCTCCAGAGGCCCGTGCAAAGCACAAGGATCTGAAAATCGTCTACACTCCTCTGCACGGTTCGGGAGTGAAGATTGTGCCTGCCATCCTGAAAAGACTCGGCTTCGAGAACATTTATCATATCCCGGAGCAGGATGTAAGCGACGGAAATTTCCCAACTGTAAAGTCTCCTAATCCGGAGGAATCATCAGCCCTCGAAATGGCCGTGAAGGTAGCGGATAGGGAAGGTGCAGACCTCGTCCTCGCCACTGACCCGGATGCTGACCGTCTGGGAATCGCCGTGCGCGACAATGACGGCAAGATGGTTCTCTTCAACGGTAACCAGACAGGCTCTGTGCTGACATACTACATCCTGACTCGCTGGCACGAACTCGGCAAGCTCGATTCCACCAAGTACGTGGTCAAGACCATCGTTACCACGGAGCTTATCCGTGCTATAGCGGAGAAATACGGCGTGAAGGTATACAATGTCCTTACCGGTTTCAAATATATCGCTGACATAGTACGCAGGAATGAAGGCAAGGGAGAGTTCATCTGCGGTGGAGAGGAAAGCTACGGCTTCAATATCGGGGAATTCGTCCGTGACAAGGATGCTCCTATTTCCTGTGCTATGGTTGCGGAATGTGCAGCCTGGGCGGCAGAACAGGGGCTTACCCTTTATCAGCTTCTCCAGAAAATCTACCGTGAGTTCGGCTATTACAAAGAGTCCCTTACCTCCCTGGTGCGCAAGGGTAAGGCAGGTGTCGAGGAAATTGCACAGATTATGTCAGATCTCCGCGCCACTCCTCCTGCAGAACTTGCCGGCTCTCCTGTCGTGAAAGTCATCGACTACAACAAGCCTGAGGAAACGGGGCTTCCTAAGTCCAATGTACTCCAGTTCTTCAATGAAGCAGGCGATGTGGTATCCGTAAGGCCTTCGGGGACAGAGCCGAAGATCAAGTTCTACTTCGGTGCCAAGGGCGATGACGCAGACGCGAAAATCGAGAAACTTCGCGCCCAGTTCATCAAATGATGGCCGGAAATGTCATCTGACAGCACTACATCCTTTCTTCATCCCCAGTTCGAGACACTGTCGAGAGCGGAGATAGAGGCACTGCAGTTGGAGCGTCTGCACAAGACGCTCCGGCAGTGTATGAATTCGCCGTTCTACAGAAGGAGGTTTGAAGAAAAAGGGATTTCCCCTCAGGACATAAGGACCTTGGATGACCTGTCTCTGATACCGTTCACTACCAAGCAGGACTTGAGGGACAACTATCCTTTCGGTCTCAGCACGGTGGGGCTGGACAAGGTCGTCAGGTTGCATTCGTCCAGCGGGACGACAGGGCGGCCTACGGTGATTCTTCACACTCAGAGGGATCTGGAGCAGTGGGCCGATGCCGTAGCCCGCTGTCTGTATATGGTCGGGCTCAGACCCGGAGACATTTT
>CALVBH010000040.1 GCA_944325765.1 uncultured Bacteroidales bacterium | reverse complement strand
CAGCTCAAGCAGTCCCAGTTTGTTCTTGATGACTTTTTCTGATGTGGTCATAACTTAATCTGCTTTTATGTTACAAATCTACTCTTTTTATGCGTAACTGTCAGATTAAGTCTTGACTAATTCAATTGATAATCCCAAACCAACAAAAAAAGAGGTGCCGGAGAAGCACCTCTTTTTTTGTCTTCCTTGCGGCCTCGGCTTTGTGAAGAATTATTTCAGATCTTTCCGTTTTATTGTGTGCTTGAGCTTTAATACAGCAAAATTCAATTCGATTTCGGTTTCCGTCTCGTCTGTCTTCATATCTTCACCGAACAGGTCTGCCATTATCTCGCCGCTCTTCTTCATCAATGCCTTCTGCCGAAACCTTTCAGGATTGGACGAAATTTCCCCAATAGTCCTCGATAATTCACGAAGTTTCGCGAATGCCTCAATAATTGCAATCGTCGTCCGAGTTGCACGCTCTCCTTTAAGAATTGTTGCAAGCATATATAATCCCTTCTCAGTAAATGCTTTCGGCGGATATTTACTGTGTTCGCCTCTACCTCCGGTTTTTAAAATCAAATTTTTTGATCTTAAAGCCGCAAGCTCCGCCGTATCTATTGTTACAACATATCCCTCCGGGAATTTCCCGGGATTGTTCCTGACCGCCTGGTTAATTTCCCGTGTCTCAACGCCATACAATTCAGCTACATTACTGTCAAGAATCACCTTTTCGCCCCTCAGTTCAATGATGAATTCCTCAACATCATTGAATTTCACAACCTCTGACATATCACTATCTTTTTAAAAATTAGTCCCCGAAGTTAACGACATCCTAACGAGAAAAACAAGAACAAATCCTTCCCTAAATGCAGATTTTTATCTTTCTTATAGTTTTTTGCTTTTTCTTATAGTCTTTTTTACATCCGGACGGAGCGGAAGCCGTATCCGCGACAACGACAGCTATTCCAGATACTCCGTGACCGGGGTATACCAGAGACCGACCTTGAAATCGATGTCCGGTTCCACGCCAGTCCTTTTCGCTTCAGATTCGTAAAGACTTACAAGCTTTTTCAGAAGATCCGGTTTTTCGGCTGCAAGGTCGTGCATCTCCACCGGGTCTTCCTTTATGTTGTACAGCATCCAGGATGTTTCCGTGTATTCACTCACGATTTTCCAGTCACCGAGACGGAGCATCCTGTTGCCTTCGTGCTCCACGATTACAGGCTTTTCTCCCCGCTCAGGGCTTTCTCCCCTGAACAGCGGTGCCAGGGAAGTGCCTTCCATCGGCTGCACCCGATGCCCGTCCCGGACGACAGGATATTCCGCTCCCGTGATGTCAGTGACAGTCGCCATAATGTCGGTAATATGCCCGAAGGCAGTCTTGTTTATGCTGCCTCGCAGCTGCGGAGCGATACCCTCCGGCCAGAACAGGATAAGAGGCGTGTTGCACCCACCTTCGTGACCGTGATGCTTGTAGAGGAAGTACGGAGTATTCGCTACATCAGCCCATGCGGTACCTAACCAGACATTGCTGCCGGCACTTCCCGGCTCGGGACCCCTGCATCTTCCGTAGAGACCGCCTTCGGCATTGCCCCCGTTGTCCGACAGGAGGATGATGAGAGTGTTCTCGAGAACCCCTTTATCGGAAAGGTGGTCTACAACCATTCCCACGCTGCGGTCGATTTCCTCGACGGCTGCGGCATATACCGACATTATCTGATCCTGGATGTCGCGGTCTGCGTAACCCAGCGAGTCCCACTGCGAGATTTTAGGATTGTGCGGAGTCAGAGGGGTACCAGCGGAGAAGAAACCCTCCTTTTTCTGTTTTTCGAAACGGGCCTGACGCACCGCATCCCAGCCGCACATATACTTTCCCCTGTATCCGGCTATCGTCTCTGACGGAGCCTGGATGGGGAAGTGCGCTCCGTTGAAAGCCAGATACCAGAAAAACGGACGGTCCTGAGCTATCGCTTCGTCCACATATTCGAGGCCCTCCTGTGTCCAGAGATGGGAGGAATACCAGTTCTCAGGGAGTGAAGGGTCATCGAACGGAATCTGCACCCCGTTTCTGAACAGCCTTTTCTTCGACTTGTCCGATCTGCTCTGGCGCAAAGTGTCGGATGCGAAGTAATAGCCTCCGACAGGGGCGTTCAGCGATCTGTCGAAACCGCGTGCTGAAGGAGTCACTCCCTGGTCATAGCCGAGATGCCATTTGCCCGTCATTATGCTGAAATATCCGGCTGACGACAGGACTTCGGGGATGAATGCGTTCTCTTCATTCGCATAACCCTGATAGGCGGGATAGCCGGGCACCCTGCCGAGAGCCCCCTGTCCGGCCTGATGAGGGTAGAGGCCTGTCATCAGAGAAGCCCTGGTAGGCGCGCTGCGGGCGGAGTTGTAGAAATGCTGCAGGCGGATTCCCTGACGGGAGAGGCTGTCTATGTTCGGAGTGCTGATTTCCGAACCGTAGCACCCGAGGTCGGACCAGCCCACATCGTCCATAAGTATCAGCACTATGTTGGGACGGCCGGTGTGTGCATTGTCATTGGCGGAGGGAAGATTTCCTGACTCCGCACGGTCTGTGGCCGCGAACATTGCCGAGGCGGCGGAAAACGCGCCGCCGACGGTCAGCAGGGGATAAGGGATTTTCATTGTTTTCCGGTGATTTGTTTTATGAAGTCGGTTGGGGTGATATTGAATTCCTTTCGGAAACATTTCGTGAAATAGTTCGGGTCGGACATACCCACCGCGTACGAGGCTTCCGAGACGTTCATACCCTCCATCAGCCGCTTCTTCGCCTCTTTCATCCTTATGGTCCTGAGGAACTGCGTGATGGAACAGTCGGTAAGGGATTTCAGCTTGGTGTGCAGGAGGCTGCGGCTGATATGTAGTTCGGATGTGATGTCGCTTACGCTGAATTCCTCGTTGGAGATGTTCTTCATAATCAGGGCCACAAGTTCCTTCATGAATTTCTCGTCACGGGGGTTGTTCACTATCTGCTTCACATTCATCTTTTCAGCCTCCCTGAAACGGGCGATATTCAGCTTGCGGGTATTCTGGATGTTCTGTATCAGCAGTTCGAGGTTCTCTGCGCTGAACGGTTTCGTGATATATGCATCGGCCCCGCTCCTGTAGCCCTCGGTGAAGTCGGCCTCGTCTGTCTTGGCGGTCAGCAGGATGACCGGGATGTGGCTGGTGGTCATGTCGTTCTTCACGCGGCGGGTGAGTTCCAGCCCGTCCATTCCGGGCATCATAATATCGCTCACGATTACGTCCGGAATCCGTTTGCCGAGAGCCTTTAGCGCTTCCTCTCCGTTGTAGGCCTTTATGATGTCGTATTTTTCCCCGAACAGGCCGCAGAGATATTCGTTCATATCCTTGTTGTCTTCCACGAGCAGGATGGTCTCGCGCTCGGACTTTTCAGGGCTTTCTTCCGGCTTTTTGTCAGGAATCAGTTCCAGCGTATCCTTCATCCGCCTGTTGTATTTGAGGATTTCCACCGGAGTGATGCCCTCTGCCAGCTTCTCTTCGGAAGTATATGCGTTTTCCGATACGTCGAGCGTAACTGTGAACTCGCTGCCCTTGCCGGGTTCGCTGCTGACGGTTATCTCGCCCTTGTGTATGTGTACCAATGACCTGGTGAGTGCCAGACCGAGGCCGAACCCGTTCCTGTGGTCCTGTTTCTCGACCTGGAAATAGCTCTCGAATATCTTCTTCTGCATCTCTTTCGGGATGCCGCGCCCGCTGTCTTTCACCGATATCACCGCGAATGTCTTTTCCCCTCTCTCTTCCACGCGGACGCTCAGTTTCACATAATCCCCCGGCTGGGTGTATTTGAAGGCGTTGGAAAGCAGGTTGTACATGATCCTTTCGAGTTTCGACGGAGAGAACCATACGGCTGCACCCGTCTCGTCGAAATTGCATATAAACTGGATTTCCCTTTCCTTCGAGACTTCCTCGAAAATGCTTGAAATCTCCCTGATGAAGTTCACGATGTCGCCTTTCCGGACGCTGATATGCATCTGGTTCATTTCTATCTTGCTGAAAGTCAGCAGCTCATCGATAAGATAGTTCATCCTCGAAGCGTTCCTGTATACCGTTTCTATAAGATTCCGGTCACGGGGAAGCAGGGAACCGGAGGAAATGACCTTTTTCAGCGGGGACAGAATCAGGGTCAGAGGTGTCTTCAGGTCGTGGGAGACGTATGTGAAGAAATCTATTTTCTGTCTGTTCAGCTTCTCGGTGTTCAGCCTCCTTTCGTGCTCGGTCCTGAGCTTCATTTTCAGTATCAGCCTGGCCTTGGCGTACCTGTAGCCGGCGATGATGGCCAGCAGGACCAGCACAGAGTAAACCGTATATGCCCACCACGAAAGCCACCACGGCGGAAGTACCTTTATATTCAGAGTGTTCATTCCGTCTTCATCCCAGGTGAGCCCGTCATGACCGGCCTTGATTTTCAGGACATAGTCCCCGGATGGGAGATTGGAAAACCGCACCTGATGCTGGTTCCCCACATACTGCCAGTCCTTGTCGATTCCTTCCATAAACATGGCGTACTGTGTGCCCTGCGTGTACTTGTAGTTCATTCCGGAGTATTCTATCCTTATCGATTTGGCCTGGGAATGCGTGAGGACGAGCTTTCCGTCACTGTATGTTTTTCCTGTGGGGGGGGGTACTGCCGTATTTCCGGAACCTGCATACATGACATCCGTTATCTGCACCCTGAATTTCCTGTTCATGGAACGGAGCTGTTCCGGAAAGAATGAGACCAGACCGTTGAAAGTCCCGAAAAAGACTTCCCCGGCATCGTTCATATAGGCGGAATAGTAGTTCAGCTGGTTGGTCGGAAGCCCGTCCGCCACGGTGTAACGGTGTATTTCGGACGTGGCCCCGTCTATGCAGACCAGGCCGTTGTCCGTCCCGATCCACATATTGTGTGCGTTGTCTTCGATGATGCCCTTTATTCCGTTGGAGAAAATGTCCCGTTTCGTGTAGTGCCGTACCTGCAGTCCTGCGCTGTCTGTGACGAAAAGCCCGTTGTTGTTGGTCCCGGCATAGAGATTCCCGTCCCGGCTGCGGTAGAGACCTGTCACGAACAGGCTGCTGTCCGGCAGCAGTCCGAGGGTATCCACATCCATGGTCCGGGTATCCAGAGAGCATATCCCGTTCCGTCTGGTGCCGATAAGGACAGTGCCGTCACTTTCCTCCAGGAAGCAGAAAGTGGACAGGCTGCTGACTTTCACGACTTTCCTGTCAGTTGCAGTCTCTCCTTTCCGAATCACGAACAGCCCCGTCGGTCCGCCGTACCATATATCCCCGTCCTTGTCCTCTGTGATACAGAATCCTGAAGAGCCTTTCCCGGCCGGGTATTTCCCGTAGTCTTCCGTGATTCCCGTTTCGGGGTCGTATCTGAGCACCCCTTTGAGGAACAGTCCTATCAGCAGGCTTCCGTCCCGGGCGATTTTCAGCGAGTGTATGTTCCTGGCGTTCACGCCCAACCTGCTGTGGATGGTCCCGGAGCGTACGATCCGGCCGTCCCTTGATATATAGTTCAGACCCCCGTCTTCAGTGGCGAGGAGGATGCCCCCTTCCGGTGTCCCGATAATCTGCCGCACGGCCTTTCCGCTCAGATGCCCCTGCGTGTTCCCGTAAGGATAGATGCGGAACGCTTCCGAGCCGTAGATGTAGAAGTTGATGCCTCCGAAATACGTCCCGACCCACATATTCGCGTTCCTGTCCCTGAATATGCTGTATATCGGCGTGTCATTCAGCCCCGATATGTCCGATGTCGTCTGTTCGTAGTGCGCCAGAATCCCGTATGACTTTCCGTCGAGCACGTAGATTCCTGATTCCGAGCCTATCCAGATATTGTCCGATATGTCAGTCGAGGCGCACATATAGCTTTCGGAATCAATGTTTTCCGAAATGTTGTCAACAGTATGTGTCCTGGTGTTGAACAGCATGATACCCTCGGAAGAATTGAAGATGAGCCTGTCGTTCCCGATGTATGTGAAATTCCAGCAATCCTGTCTGTATCGCCTCAGTTCCTGAGGCAATGGCGCTGTCTTGTCTTCGTCCTTGTCGAACCGTATGACCGTATTCCCGCATTCGATCCAGAGACAGCCGTTCCCGTCGTCGACAATGGTCTTTACAAAATTCTTCTTGTGCAGAAGCCAGGGTTCGAAAGAGTCTGAGCCGGGGCAATAACGGAAAATCCCGTTGCTACAGCCCGCAAGCAGCATCCCCTCGGATGTCAGAGTGACTTCCACGTCCTTTTTTCGGTTGCCGGGTATGACATAGCGGCGGAACCAGTCGGTGTCGCAGTCGTATGCGCACAGCCCTTCGTCCGTGGTCACCCAGATCTTCCGGTTTTCAGGGTCTGGATACAGTCCGAGGATGAAATCGTGACATAGGGAGGTGCTGTCGCTCTCGTCGTGGAAATACTGCCGGAGGGTGTAGCCGTCGTACTTGCACAGCCCGTTGCGCGTGCCGAACCACAGAAAGCCCTTGCTGTCCTGGACTATGGCGTTGACTGTATTGTGGGGCAGACCGTCGGAATTGTCAAGCTGTCTGAAACGGATGTTCCCGTACCGTATGCCGGCTTCTGTTACGGTGGACGCTGCGAGCAGCGCGATGGTCAGCAGGAAAAGTCTCATATATCGTATATAAATTTTCTAAATTTATCCGTTTTTCACGCTGCGTATCAGTGCGGATGTCCTGATTACGGGTAATTTTGTCCATAACCCGTGTAGCGGGCACCGAAAATACGTAATTCTTCCAATTCTTTACATAATTCCCGCTGCGCTCGGTGAAATTTTCCGAAATTTGAAATCGACAAGTTTTGAAACCTAATGAATCGGATGAAAATAAAAGCGGCCGCCGTGGCAGTATTGCTGGTGTCCGTCAACGCCATCAACTCTCCGGCTGCGGACCACGGCATCGACAGGTACGGAATCCTCTATATCGACAGGGAAGAGGCCAAGGTGGTCTCACCCGTAAAGTACGGTTTCCATTACGAGGAAATCGGGATGATGGGCGAAGGCGCGCTGCATGCCGAGCTGGTGAGGAACCGCTCTTTCGAGGAGTTCACCCCGCCTGCCGGACTGGCCGTCAAGGACGGACTGTATCAGGATGTGCCTGCACCTAAAGGCAAGAACAAGAAGGTATATCACGTCGACCCTCTTATCGGATGGACTACGCTTCCTCTTTCGTATTCACCTGTAAGGATGGAGGTTACTGAAAAAAATCCGCTCAATGAATACAACCGCTACTCCCTCGCTGTCAATGTGACCGAAGACATAGCCGGGTATGATGATGCCGCCATCCTGAACCGGGGCTATTTCGGGATGAATTTCGAAGAGGGTGTCGAATACCGCCTCTCGTTCTTTGTCAGGAACATTGACAATACAGGCTCATTGGACATTTATCTGACCGGAGCCTCGGGCGAACGGATAAGTCCGGTGCATACCATTGCATTGGGCTGCAAGGACTGGACCAGGGCAGAGCTGGCATTGTTGCCCGACAGGGCAGAAAAAAGAGGGATGCTGGCCATTCATCCTACGGCGGCAGGCAGATTCCAGATGGACGTGGTGTCGCTGATGCCGGGAAATGCATGGGACGGCGGCAGGTCGGTGTTGAGAGCCGATATTGTCAGGAATCTGAAAGATTATTCTCCTGATTTTCTTAGATTTCCGGGAGGCTGCATAGTGCATGGGGTGAATGAGGAAACTATATATCACTGGAAAAAGACCATAGGGCCCATAGAGAACCGGCCGGGACAGTGGAGCAAATGGGCACCGTACTACAGGACGGACGGCATAGGCTACCACGAATTCTATGAACTGTGCGAATACACAGGTGCTGATGCCATGTACGTGATTCCTACCGGGATGATATGCACCGGCTGGGTCAGGGAGACTTCTTCGTGGAATTTCGAACAGCCTGATGTCGACCTGGACGCATATATACAGGATGCCCTCGATGCGATAGAGTATGCGATAGGCGGGACTGACACGAAGTGGGGAGCGGAGAGGGCGAAAAACGGGCATCCGGAGCCTTTCCAGCTGAAATACATAGAGATAGGGAACGAGGACTTCGGCCCTGTCTATTGGGAAAGATATGAGAAAATCTATCAGGCGCTGCACGCGAAGTATCCGGACCTGATTTACATAGCGGACAGCATCATCGGGAAGGAAAACGGTGACAAGAGAAAGGATATCCCGAATTTTCCGGATCCGTCGCATATAGAAGTGTTCGACGAGCATCACTATCAGGATGTGGCCTGGGCCTGTGAGGGGCATTACCGCTTCGACGGATACGAAAGGGGAGTGGCTGATCTGTTCATCGGGGAACTGGGCCTGGGAGGCAGGTATCCCGAGGACATCCTCGCTACGGCTGCGGTGCGTATTTCCATGGAGCGCAACGGGGATCTGAATCCTCTTCTGGCGGAGCGTCCGCTTATGCGCCACTGGGATTTTCTGGAACATAGCCGCCATTCGAATCCTATGCTCTGGAACGGGGTGGACTGCAGCGTGAAGACTTCTTTCTACTATATTTCCAAAATGTTCAGGGACAATACCGTAGATACATACTACCATTCCGGAGTGAAAGGCTTCGACGGAATGCAGAAAGTTTTCGCAGGTTTCGGATATGATTCGGTTTCAGGGGAATATGTACTCAAACTTCTTAACCTTACGGACAGACCGGTGTCCCTGGATAACGGGGTTTCCGGATTTGAAGGCAGGGTGCAGGCATCTGTGACGCTTCTGGATCTGAGTTCCCGCCGGAACAATACGCCGGATGCCCCGGATGCCGTGGCTCCGGAACACTCTTCGGTCAGTCTCGATCTGTCGGGCGAGTTCGTAGTGAAGCCTCTTTCTCTTGTAATTTACCGTTTTAGATATTGATTTGATATGGATAAGAAATTCACGATGCTGACAGTGCTGGCAGGAGTCGCATATACGGCTTCTGCAGCCAAACAGGATCTGCCTAACATCATTATTATCATGGCGGATCAGCAGAGGGCCGATCTGTGCGGAAGGGAAGGATTTCCGCTGGAGATAACCCCTTTCACGGACAGTCTGGCGTACGACAATGTGTGGTTCGACCGGGCCTACACTTCCATGCCGGCGAGTTCACCGGCACGCTGCTCGATGTTTACGGGAAGGTATCCGTCCGTGACGGATGTGCGGACAAACCACAACCTGAAGGACATAGACTATCAGACTGATATGCTTCAGGTGTTGAAAGCGGCCGGATACCATACTGCGTTGATAGGAAAGAATCATGCCTATCTGAAGCCTAAGGATATGGATTTCTGGTCGGCATACGGGCACTGGGGCAAACAGCCTGCACGGACGGATGCGGAAAAGCAGACAGCGGAGTTCCTGGACAAGCAGGCCCGGGGACAGTGGCTCGAACCGTCTCCCATACCTCTGGAAGAACAGCAGCCGTACAAAATCGTGAGCGAAACCATAGAATGGGTGGGCTCGCAGGCTGAAGGGGATGCCCCGTTCTTTGCCTGGGTATCTTTTCCGGAGCCGCACAACCCTTTCCAGGTGTGCGAACCTTATTTTTCGATGTTCGCCCCTGAAAATATTCCTGCAATCAAGGCTGGCAGGGAGGCTTTGGCGGTGAAAGACCCTTCATACGGCATTCTGGCACGGCTCGAAGACGAGTCTTGTCCCGATCTGGCGGAAGATCTGCCGCGACTGAGGGGTAACTATATGGGAATGATCCGGCTTATCGATGACCAGATCCGCCGTCTGGTAGAGGCTACCAAAGAAATGGGGATCTATGACAATACCATCTTCGTCATACTTTCCGACCACGGTGACTATTGCGGAGAATACGGGCTTATAAGAAAGGGAGCCGGTCTTTCGGACTATCTTACCCGTATCCCTATGGTGTGGGCCGGCTACGGTATCGAGAACCGGGGAAGCAAGCCTCTCGATGCTTTCGTGTCCATTACGGACATATTCCCTACCATCTGTTCGGCGATAGGTGTGGAGATTCCTCTCGGAGTGCAGGGCAGAAGTCTCTGGGACATGCTTGGAGGCCGTGATTACCCTAAGCGTGAGTTTTCGTCCGCCTATTCGCAGAGAGGTTTCGGCGGGGAGACCGTGCCTTACGACTCCACTTTCCTTTCTTTCGAAAAGGAGGGGGCGCTTACTCCCGGCGGGATAGCCTGGTTCGACGAACTCAACACCTGGACGCAGTGCGGTACTTCACGGATGGTCCGCATGGGTGACTGGAAGCTGATTATGGACAGCTACGGTCATGGCGAGATGTACAACGTGAAAAAAGACCCGTCAGAGGTGAACAATCTTTTCGAGGTGCACAAATACGGGAAAATCCGCGACGAACTGATGAAGGAGATGCTCGTATGGGAACTGCGGACCGAAGATCCGCTTCCTGTCCCGCCGAAGAGATATTATTTTAATAGGAACGGAAACAACTATCATTTCACGGAATAAGACGGATTTCCTGATGCTGAACAACATAAATTCGTCTGACTGACGTTGGAATCACACTTAAAAACCGAAAAGTCTATGATACAATGGAAATTTTATCTCACCGCAGCCCTCGCAGGGCTTCTGCTTGCGGGCTGCGCCAATCCGGAAGCTGAGATGCCATACGGAACAGCCGACACCGACAATCCGGAACTCCGCGTTCCGGCATCTGTCCGGCCGGCTTTCGACTACTGGATGCGCGACACGTATGTGACTCTCGGTCCGGACGGATATTATTATATGACAGGTTCCACCGCTGTTCCCGGCAGGGAATTCCCCGGTCAGGTGCATTGCTGGGACTGGAATGACGGGCTGTATCTCTGGCGTTCTGCCGATTTGGAATCCTGGGAGGCTCTCGGACGGATATGGTCTCAGGACAATGATGGCACCTGGCAGAGCCGGCCGAAGGTCTTCGCCAAGGGCGAAAAATACAACAGACGCTCCATCAACGGTGATCCTATGGACAACAGGTTCCTCGCAGTCTGGGCTCCTGAGCTGCATTACATCAAGAGCGCGGGCAACTGGTTCATCGTGGCCTGTATGAACAATTCGGCTTCCGGAAAAGGCTCTTTCATACTCCGGAGCAAGACCGGAAAGCCGGAAGGCCCGTACGAGAATATCGAGGCCAACGCGGACGGTCCTCTTTTCCCGAACATTGACGGCAGCCTGTTCGAAGACACGGACGGAACGGTATATTTCGTGGGGCACAACCACTATATAGCGAAGATGAAGCCTGACATGAGCGGACTGGCCGAGGAAATACGGCAGATTCAGGAGACTCCGTACGACCCTGAGCCTTATATCGAGGGAGCATTCATCTTCAAGTCGGACGGAAAATACCATCTGGTCCAGGCGATATGGTCGCACAGGACCGAGAACGGCGACACGTATGTCGAAAAGGAGGGTGTGACGAACAAGAAGACCCGCTACAGCTATGATTGTGTCATCGCTGACGCGGACAATGTCTACGGCCCTTACGGGAAACGCTACACCGCAATCATCGGCGGAGGGCACAACAATCTTTTCCAGGACAAGTCCGGAAAGTGGTGGGCGACTATGTTTTTCAATCCTCGCGGCGCACAGGCTGCCGAATATGAGAAGACCTGCCGTCCGGGACTGATCCCGATGGTTTACGAGGACGGCCGCTTCGCTCCGGACCATTCGGAATGAGGGTCGTTTGCTTTAAAAACCAAGTCATTGAATCAAATATGAAACATCTGAAAATTTTAACATTGGGCATTGCCGCAGCGGTCACGCTGCAGGCAAGCGCCGGAGATTACACCCCGAAATGGGGCAATATCAAGACTGAATGGGGAGAAAAAGTCACCCCGGAAAATGTCTGGCAGTCATATCCGAGACCCCAGCTGAAAAGAGGGGATTGGATGAATCTGAACGGATTATGGGAATATGCCATTACTCCTGAGGGCACAGAAAAGTCGGCTGTCGCCTACGAGGGGGAGATATTGGTACCTTTTGCGGTCGAGTCGGCATTGTCAGGAGTGAAAAGGACTTTCACTCCTGAGGACCTGCTTTGGTACAGAAGGACTTTCGAGGTAGACGACAGCTGGAAGGGGAAAAATGTCATCCTGAATTTCGGTGCCGTGGATTTCGAGTGCTCGGTTTGGGTTAACGGCAAGCTTGCAGGCTCGCATCGCGGCGGCAGCAATCCGTTCAGCTTCGACATCACCAGGTATCTCAAACGCTCCGGAAGCCAGCTCGTGGAAGTGTGCGTCGCAGACCCGACGGATACCGAATCCCATGCGCGGGGCAAGCAGTCGTTGGAACCGAGAAGAATATGGTACACACCGGTTTCAGGTATCTGGCAGACAGTGTGGATGGAGGCTGTGAACAAGACTCATTTCACACAGATATTGCCGGAGGCTGACATAGACAATTCTACAGTAAATATGACTTTCAAAGTGGAGAACGCCAAAGGAGGCGAGGAAGTCAGGATCGATGTCTATGATGGGGACAAGGTGGTGAAGACTGTCACGGGCAAGGCGGCAGGGACGGTGTCTGTGACTGTGCCTGACGCTCGTCTCTGGTCTCCCGAAACTCCTGAACTCTATCATTTTACAGCTACGCTCAGCCGTTCCGGGAAAGTCCTGGACGAAGTTTCGAGCTATTTCGCGCTCAGAGAGGTTTCTGTCGGAAAGGATGAGGCAGGGTACAACCGTATCATGTTGAATGGCGCCCCTGTTTTCCAGATGGGCACTCTCGACCAGGGCTGGTGGCCGGACGGGCTGCTGACACCTCCGTCGGAAGAGGCTATGATCTGGGATATGAAGATGCTCAAGGATATGGGATTCAATGCTTTGAGAAAACATATCAAGGTCGAGCCTGAGCTCTATTACTACTATGCGGACTCTCTCGGACTGATGATATGGCAGGATATGCCTTCAGGCTTCAGGACCGCGAATGCCGGACAGGAGCATGTGAAGTTCCATGCTACGGAAGACTGGAAAGCGTCGCAGGAGCACACTGCACAGTGGCAGTCCGAACTTTTCGGAATGATAGACTGGCTGCGGTTCTACCCGTCCATCACCACCTGGGTAGTGTTCAATGAGGGCTGGGGACAGTTCAATACGGTGGAAATAGTGTCCAAAGTCATGGAGTATGACCCTACACGTATCATCAACGGCGTTTCCGGCTGGACGGACAGGGGAGTAGGACATCTCTACGACGTGCACAACTATCCGTTTACATCAATGATTCTTTCGCAGAACAACGGAGGAAGGGTATCCGTCCTCGGTGAATTCGGCGGCTACGGCTGGGCTGTCGAAGGGCATCTCTGGAATCCTGATATGCAGAACTGGGGCTACCGGAACATAGACGGAGCGGTGGCTTTGATGGACAACTACACCAAGGTGGTCTATGACCTTGAAACCCTTATCCCTCAGGGACTCGGAGCCGCGATTTACACCCAGACCACAGATGTCGAGGGTGAAGTGAACGGTCTCGCGACATACGATAGGAAGGTAGTGAAAATCCCTGTCAATACGTTGCATGCGATGCATGACAGGTTGTATAAGATCGGGCCTGCGGACAACGTCATCGAACTGGTCCCTGACGGACAGACCGGAAAAACACACTCCGTCATCGCCGCCATAAACGGTGCCGCTGCCCGGGAAGTCACCCTCCCTCTTCATATCGAAAAGGGTGCTGAAGTCGTCGCCGAAGCGGAGTTCGACTCCGACCAATGTTACCGTCATCTTTCCCTCTGGCTGAACGCCTCCGGCAATGTCGAAGTCCGGCTCAACGGGCAACTGATTTTCTCCCAGGATGTAACAGCCGCAAATCATTACGGACAGTTCAATGTCAGCGATTATTCACGATATCTTCTCAAAGGAAAGAACGTCCTGCAGGTGAAGGCCGTATCAGCAAACCGCAAAGTCGACTTCGACTTCGGTCTGCGTGCGTTCTGACATGGCGGGTAAGAAAAACAACAGTTTACGTCCAAAAGAACATGAAAGCTAAAAATACCATATTGCCGGCAACACTGCTGGCAATGACAGGGGTTTCCTGCACTTCGCCATCCGATGCAGATAAAAGACCGAATATTATAGTCATTCTGGCAGACGATCTCGGCTATTCCGATTTGGGTTGTTATGGAGGAGAAATCCGTACCCCGAATCTGGACAGATTGGCATCCGAAGGTGTCAGGTTCACTCATTTTTATAATGCCAGCCGCAGCTGCCCTACCAGAGCCTCGCTTCTGACAGGACTTTACCAGCATCAGGCAGGTATCGGAAGAATGACTTTCGACAATCATCTTCCAGGCTACAGAGGCACATTGTCCCACAACGCCGTGACTATCGCCGAGGTCCTGAAGACGGCCGGTTACCGGACGAGTATGATTGGAAAATGGCATGTGGCGGAGACACCTCTGCGAGAGGACCAGCGGGACTGGCTTAACCATCAGGTTTTCCACGACACTTTTTCCGATTTGGAAAATTATCCGGTCAACAGAGGATTCGATACCCATTACGGCACGATATACGGGGTGGTCGATTATTTCGATCCGTTCAGTCTGGTGGAAGGCGAAACTCCTGTAAATGAGGTTCCGGAAGGATATTATATCACCCAGGCGTTGTCCGACAGGGCAGTGAAGGAGGTGAAAGAATATGCAAAGGACGAGCGTCCGTTTTTTATGTATCTCGCATATACGGCACCCCACTGGCCGTTACAGGCTCTTCCGGAAGATATAGCCAGATATGAAGATACTTACAAAGCCGGATGGGAAGCCATACGCAACGCACGATACGAGAGACAGCGGGAAATGGGGCTTTTCGGAGATCAGGAAGACTTTCTGTCGCCCCGCCAGTTCAATGACAGATGGGGCGAAAATCCTGATGCGGAATGGGATGCAAGGGCTATGGCAGTGCACGCCGCCATGGTAGACCGGATGGATCAGGGAATAGGCTCCCTGATAGATGCTTTAGAAGAAACCGGACAGTTGGACAACACCCTGATACTTTTCCTGTCGGATAATGGCTGCAGCAGTGAAATATGCCAGAATTTCATACCGGGAGCAAACGACAGGCCTGATCTGACACGTGACGGCCGGCCGGTCGTTTATCCCAAGGACAAGGAAGTGCTTCCGGGACCGGAAACCACATATGCTTCATTGGGTCCCAAATGGGCGAATGTCACCAATACGCCTTTCCGTTTCTGGAAAGCCAAGGCGTATGAAGGCGGAATATGCACACCGATGATTGCGCACTGGCCTGACGGAATACTCCGGAACATCGGTGGTATCACGGAGGAATACGGTCACGTTATGGATATTATGGCTACCTGCGTGGAACTCGCAGGCGCGGAATATCCGGAAACATACAGCGGGAACGAAATTATCCCGATGGAAGGCATAAGCCTTGTTCCGATTTTTACCCGGGGCCATCGCGAAGGTCACGAATACCTCGGATTTGAGCATTTTCACGAAAGAGCCTTCATTTCGGCCGATGGCTGGAAGATAGTACGCCCGAAACACAAGGGGAAGTGGGAACTGTATGACCTGAATAAGGACCGGAGCGAGCAGCACGATATAGCAGACTTGCATCCCGAAAAGGTAGCGGAAATGGTCGCTGCCTATGAGGAATGGGCAAGGCGCTGTATGGTGGAGCCGTCTCCGGGCAATTAGGAAGTTATCCTTGTTCTGCGAACAGGGAAATGATGTTCAGGATTACCTTGGATGCCTTTTCCATACTTTCCACGGGGACGAATTCCAGTTTCCCGTGGAAATTGTGTCCGCCGGCGAAAATGTTGGGACATGGCAGTCCCATAAATGAAAGATTGGCACCGTCGGTGCCTCCACGGATAGGCTGGATTATCGGGGTGATACCTTCCATTTCCATGGCCTTGACGGCTTTTTCGATGATGTGGAAGTGAGGTTCCACCTCCTTGCGCATGTTGTAGTACTGGTGACGGATTTCCACTGTCGCCACGCCATCGCCGTATTTGCCGTTGATGAAATCGACGCATTTTTTCAGAGTCTCCTTGCGCTTTTCGTACAGGTCGATGTCGTGGTCCCTGATGATGTACGAAAATTCGGCGTTCTCTACGGAGCCCCTGAAGTCGATGATGTGGAAAAAGCCCTCGTAGCCGGCAGTGTATTCCGGGCGCTGTTCTACGGGCAGCAGACTGTTCAGTTCCATGCCTATAAGAATGGCGTTCAGCATCTTGCCTTTTGCATAGCCTGGATGGATATTGCGTCCCTGGATGCGGACGGTAGCGGCTGCCGCGTTGAAATTCTCGTACTCCAGTTCTCCGATTTTCCCACCGTCCATCGTATATGCGAACTTGGCTCCGAAGCGGCCGACGTCGAACTTGACTACGCCGCGTCCTATCTCTTCATCTGGCGTAAAGCCGATTTTTATGTCTCCGTGTCTGAATTCGGGATGCGATGTCACGTATTCCGCCATTGCCATGATTTCCGCCACACCGGCCTTGTCATCGGCGCCGAGCAGGGTTGTCCCGTCCGTAGTGATGAGCGTCTGCCCCTTGTACTCTGCAAGTTCCGGGAAATCGCCGGTTTTGATGGAAAGTCCCGGTACTCCATTAAGCGGGATGTCGCCACCGTCGTAATTCTCGATGATCTGCGGTCTGATATCCTTTCCCGAAGCATCCGGAGACGTGTCCACGTGTGCGATAAAACCCACTGCAGGAACATCCTTTCCGCTGTCGGACGGAAGGTTTGACGGAATCGAAGCCATCACATATCCGTATTCGTCGAGTTCCGCCTGCACTCCCATCGCTATAAGTTCATCCCTCAGCATCTTCAGCAGCACAAGCTGCCTTTCGCTGCTGGGCTGGCTTTCCGAACTCTCATCCGACTGCGTGTCCACAGCCACATATCTTAGAAATCTGTCTGCTATCTTTTCCATATCGATACAATATTAACCTGATTCAATGAATTCCGTAAAGATAGGCAGAACCTCCGATTGACTCAAGTCCCGGGTGCTGTTTTGAATGCAGACTGTACAATATCGAAGAAGACCGTACCGCGCCGCACGTTCAGCAAAGGAAAACTTTGCTGTTTCTAGCAGATCCCTCGACAATAAGGGCACTGCGGAGAGGCGGGCGCATGTTTCTTGAAAAAACAGCTCCTGTTATATCCGAGAGCATCTATGTTACAATAGAGAAATTGAAAGATTTACGACAAGAATAAATTTGTTAACGACAAAAACCAATATCTGACCGACATGAAGAACACTCATTTTTATTAGAGTCCGAAAAATTTCGGAAGTACACAATTTTTCACTGAAACACTTTAATTAATAACCAGCCTTGATGTGACAAGGTCTAATCTGATTAATTTCATGGGAAAATCACAGACTAATTTTTCCTTCAGACCTGAAAATCGTACATCGCACTATCTTTTGGGTCTTTTGATGGCATTGTTCCTGATGATGCCATTCTCTTTTTCCGCTTTTGCCCAGTCAGATCAGAAGAATCAGGTTTCCGGGGTCGTCTATGATTCTGACGGGATACCGATGGCGGGGGTCTTCGTTCTGGCCGACGGGACTTCTACGGGCACATCCACAGACTATGACGGGAAATTCTCGCTTACAGTTCCCGCCGGGACGAAAGCTTTGAAATTCAGCTATCTCGGGATGAAAGAACAGACTGTGACGATTGCCTCCAAGTCCTATTTCAAGATTTACATGGAATCCGATGCCATCGCCTTGGATGATATCGTGGTCGTGGGTTACGGACAGCAGAAGAAGGAAACCGTGACAGGCGCAGTTTCCGTAGTGGAAACAGCCGACCTGCTCCAAAGCCCTCAGGCCAACATCAGTAATGCCCTCGTGGGACGTATGCCGGGTCTGCTGTCTGTACAGAACAGCGGTGCGCCGGGCGAGGACGCGGCGACCATACGTATCCGAGGTATCGGAACATTCGCCGAAGGCTCGGGAGGTTATGACCCGGCCGCTCCTCTTATTATCGTGGACGGTATCGAGTCGGACTCCTATAACAACATTGACCCGAATGAAATCGAAACCATTTCCATCCTGAAGGATGCCTCGGCGACAGCTGTCTACGGTGTGCGCGGTGCGAACGGTGTCATCATCATCACCACCCGCAGGGGAGAGGAATCCGCTCCGGTAGTAAGCTTGTCTTCGAGCGTGGCTATGTCCCGCTTCACACAGATGCGTGAACTTATGGGTAGCTACGAGTGGGCAGAGTCCTATAACAGGGCGGCATTGAACGATGCATACGTGACAGGTGCCGTCTATGCCGATGAATACCCGATCTTCTCGTATTCCGACCTCCAGAAGTATTACTACAAATCTGATCCTCTGTTTTATCCTGACACGGACTGGATTGACACGATGTTCCGTACATGGGCTCCGCAGACCCAGCATAACCTGAACGTGCAGGGCGGAACCAGCAGGGTCAAATATTTCGTTTCTATGGGCTACTTCTACCAGGAAGGTCTGTTCAAGAACAACCTTATCAAAGGTTATAACAACCAGATGACCTACCAGAGGTACAATATCAGGGCGAATTTCGACTTTCAGGTAACCAAGAGGCTTTCCATAAACGTAAATATTTCCGACCAGATAGAAGACACCAGAGGTCCGAGGGACGATACAGGATATGTGCTTATAAGAACATTCGCGGCTCCGCCTAACCTGGCTCCCGGTATAGTGGACGGGAAAGTAACGAATATCGAAGGTCGAATCACCAACCATCAGAATCCGCTTCAGGCGTTGCTCGACAATCCGAGGAAGAAAAACTATCAGAACCACCTTAATGGTTCCATCAGGGCGAATTATGATTTCGGCTGGATAACCGAAGGCCTTTCGGCACATGCTACAGTCTCCTATCAGAATTATAACAGCCATTTTTCGGAAACACACAAGGCGCTGCGCGTGTACAACGTTGTGCAGGATGCCAATGGCGGTCCTGCACTCATCCCTCAGGCGGAAGACCAGCCGTATACATACGGCGAGAGTTTCGGGAAGACCAGAAAAGTCTATATTGAAGCCGGATTTGACTATAACAGGAGTTTCGGAAACCACAACGTCACCGCCCTCCTGCTCTACAACCAGAGCAAATACTATGACCCGGGTCTCGAATACGGCATTCCTAATGCATACCAGGGTATCGTAGGAAGGGTGACCTACAACTACAAGCAGAAATATCTCGCAGAGGTCAATATCGGCTACAATGGTACAGAAAACTTCGATGTCGGCAAGCGTTTCGGTTTCTTCCCTGCATTCTCTCTCGGTTATGTGATATCCGAGGAAGACTTCTTCCCTGAAAACAGGGCCGTGACCTTCCTGAAGATAAGAGGTTCATACGGTGAGGTCGGCAACGACAAGATCGGAGGCTCCCGATTCCTGTATCTTCCGAGCGCATACGTATTCAATTCCGGACTGCCGAAGTATTATTTCGGTATACCTGGACAGAGCTGGAACCTCTACCAGGCATCTTCCGAAGGCAAGATAGGAAACCCTAACGTGACCTGGGAGCGCGCGAGAAAGATGAACATCGGTCTTGAAGCCAATTTCTGGGACGGCAGGATTTCATTCAAGGGAGACTACTTCTATGAATACAGGGACAACATTCTGACCCAGATGAACACCACCCCTGATATCGTGGCTGCAGACCTTCCGGCATACAACCTCGGAAAGATGCAGAACCAGGGTTTCGATGGTGAAATCATGTTCAATGACAAGATTGGTACCGATTTCCACTACTGGGTAAGAGGTATATTCACCTTCGCACGGAACAAGGTTCTGGAAATGGACGAAGTGAACCATCCGTACAAATATCAGACAGCGACCGGACACAGGCTCGGCCAGTATTTCGGTCTGATAGCCGACGGCTTCTACAACACTTGGGAAGAAGTCAACGATCCGAACCGTCCTGTATCAGCCTGGAACAGCAACAAACTTCAGCCTGGTGACGTGAAATACCGGGATGTGAACGCCGACGGAAAGATTGACAATTTCGATATGGTGCCTATGGGTTATTCGGCTTTCCCTGAAATCTCCTATGGTATCTCACTGGGCTTCGACTGGAAAGGCCTTGACTTCTCCATACTGTTCCAGGGCTCCGGAAATCAGACCTACAGGGCATCCAAGAAATCGAACAGAGGATGGCAGGAAGGAGGTTCGGCTGTCACTTATCTGAATGACTACAGCTGGACACAGGAAAGGTATGAAAACGGAGACAAAATCCGCTTCCCGCGTCTTTCCGCCGATTCCAGTCAGGCACACAACTATATAGACTCATCCCTGTGGTTGGAGAACGCCACATATCTGAGGCTTAAGAACGTTGAGATAGGATACACCTTCAAGGAAAACCCTAACAGGAAATTCATCAAGTCCGCCAGAATCTATATAAACGGGACGAACCTTTATACCTGGCACAACCTCTTCCCGGGAGAAGACCCTGAAATCCCGTCGTACGATGACGGAGGACACGAGCCTTATCCTACTACTATGACTATCAATTTAGGTTTTAACATCAAGTTCTGAGTTGAGACATGAGGACCAAAATTTTGCAATTTATGAAAAAGACATACTTGCTGCTGCTGGCGGCCTGTCTTCCGGTCGTGTCATGCGACTATTTGGAGAAGCCGAAAGGAACTGATGTTACGGAAGATTCCATATTTTCCACACAGAATAACATCGAGACTTTCGTGACAGGAACCTACTACTACGGAGTGGTCTCCGACTATACATATCTCGACAGCCACAACAACGGTGGCGGAGGTTATTCCCCGTGCTGTGACGAGGGCGAAATCACTATGCCTTGGTACTGGCAGCACCAGTGGAACAACGGAGCCATCTCGGCTTCCAATATCTTCGACGGGAAATGGAATCCGGGTGTCGGTCTGATAGGAAACCTGCATTGGCTGGCCATACGCCGTGCCAATACCATCCTCAAGCACATGGACAATCTTAGCTTTACCCCCGAGCCCGGCTTTGTCGAGAGGGTCAAGGGAGAAGCCTACTGGATACGTGCCTGGAACTATTTCGAACTGATGAGGAAATACGGCGGTGTCCCTATTATGGAAGAACCGATAGATGCGTCCGACCCGTCTTCATTCAAGATACCGCGCAGTCCATTGGCGGATGTGATACAGTTTATCGTGGATGACTGCGACAGGGCCATCGATATGCTCGAGGGCAGATTCGATGTCTATCCGGACGACCAGCATGGCCGTGTGACCACGGGTGCAGCCTACGCGTTGAAGTCCAGGACACTCCTTTACGCAGCCAGCCCTCAGTTCAATACCGGTACTCCATATATGAGCCTCGGTGCGAACAACAATCTTATCTGCTACGGCGACTATGACCAGGAGCGATGGAAACTCGCTGCGGATGCCGCTGAAGCCGCCATAAAGCACTGTACTACAGCAGGTCAGAGAGCCTTGGTAAATACAGGCGACCCTGTAGAGGACTACAGGTCTATGTGGAATGATTATGCCACTTCCGAACTCATTATCGGTGAACAGCCTCGCGAAGAAGCTGGAACCTGGCATGTCCCGTGGGAGCCGCTAACTCCTAAGATGTGCGGCGGTCAGGGCGGTGTTTCCGTCCCTCTGAACTTCATAGCCCTGTATGACAAGGCTGACGGCTCGGAGTCCGACTGGAACTTCCAGGAAGGCGGCAATGACCTGCTGGCCAAGTATGCCGAACTGGAGCCTCGCTTCCATGCCACGATGGCTTACCACACTTCTTACTGGAGCCAGGAAGACCCTAAACTCGACCTTACAGAAGGAGGTGAACACAACAACGAGCCGGGAGCCTGCTATGGCGGATGTTTCGTTCATAAGCCTGTGAGAAAAGAATTGACAACGACATCTCCCCAGATTCCGAACGGAATGATATTCAGGCTCGGCGAGCTTTATCTGAACTGGGCGGAGGCTCTGAACGAGACCGTCGCTGACGGAGCACCTGCCCCGCAGTCCGCGTACGATGCGGTCAAGCCTATCCGCGACAGAGCCGGCATGGGAGAATATCCTGCAGGTCTGACGAAAGAACAGTTCCGTGAACGCATAAAGAAAGAACGGGCCATCGAACTGGCATACGAGAACCACCGTCTCTGGGATTTGAGACGCTGGCTGGACTGCGAGCAGGATGGTGTGATGAGAGGTTCGATGTACGGTATCAAGATACACGCGATTCCGGACAATCCCGATGAATTCTCATACGAACCATACGTGTTCGAAATCAGATCCTTCAACAAGAGGATGTATCTGCACCCGTTCAACCAGAATGAAATCAACAAGGGATATCTGGTCCAGAACCCGGGTTATTGATGAGGCAGCCATACAGGATTAATAACGAAAACTGACAATACTATGAGAGTTATATCTAAAATTATAGCATTTTCCTCTGTCTTGCTGTTGCCTTTCACGATGAAGGCGGGAGGGTATTCTCCCGATGATACCGTATCTGTCGGATTCGGCGGCCAGCCGGTGTGGAAAGTGACAGGAGCCATATCTTCGGTGACAGGAGAGACTATGCAGAGGTCGTTTACGACCGATATCAACGGTACCCTTATGGGACGGCTTCCTGGACTTACCGTGACCGAAGGCTCGGGCGAGCCGGGTGTCAGGGCCACGACCTCGTACATCAGGGGAATCAACACTTTCGGGCCTGAAAGAGGATATATGATATTTGTGGACGGGTTCGAAATCGAGTCCGACTGGTTCGACCTGACTACCGCTGAAATCGAAAGCGTGTCCATACTGAAGGACGCTTCGGCTCTCGCCATTTACGGTGCGCGTGGAGCCAACGGCGTGATGCTCATAAAGACCAAAAGAGGCCACAAGGGCGAGATGCAGGTCGGACTCAGGGCTCAGGTCGGCTTCCAGAATGCGAAAAGGCTTCCGAAGTATATGGATGCCGCAGATCATGCCAGATTCTACAACGAAGCATACAAGAACGACGGACTCGGTCCGATGTATTATACGCCTCGCGAGATAGAAATGTACGAAGACGGTTCGGATCCGTACTTCCATCCTAATGTGGACTGGTATGACGAGACTATGAGGAGCATTTCCCCTGTGATGAAATATGACCTTACATTCAAGGGTGGAGGAAACACCGTAAGATACTTTCTGATGCTGAATTATGCCAATGCGCAGAATCTCTTCAAACGTCAGGCCAAGTATTCGGACAACGCCAAGAACCCTTCATGGAACAGGTACGGCTTCAGGGCAAACCTTGATATTGATGTCACCCGCAACCTGGAGGCCAAAGTCTCCATAGGCGGTTCCATCACCGACAATACCACGACCTGGAGAGGCATCGGAGATGCCGGGAACTACGATGCCTGGCAGGACAATTCCAACAGCATCTTCTCCCTGATGAATTCAATCCCGCCTCTTGCTTTCCCTGTATTCAACGAGGACGGCACTTACGGAGGGAACAACCAGTATTCGAACCCTCTCGGCGAACTTCGCGACAGAGGCTTCATACAGAGCAACGCCAGGACCCTCTATACGAACTTCCGTCTGAACCACGAGATGAGATACATCACTCCGGGACTGAACCTGTTCGGGGAAGTGGGATTCAATACTTACTTCATCGGTTATACCGAAAGATACCGTGACTTCGCACGGTACAATGTCACTGAAACAGGTCAGATTACCCAGTTCGGTCAGGACGGTGAACTCGGTCAGGACGAGAGCCGCTCATACCAGTGGAGGAACTTCATCGTAAGGGGCGGACTGGAATATAACCGCGTGTTCGGAAAGCATGACATCAGCGCGACGGCGTTCTTCAGCTACGATTCGTATGTGCCGGTCGGCAGGAATCTCCCGTACGAACATGCAGGAGTGTTCGGAAAGGCTACCTACGCATACGACCAGCGTTACATCGTGGAACTGACTGCCGGATATGAAGGGTCGGACAATTTCAAGAAAGGAAACAGATTCGGCTTCTTCCCTGCTGTATCCGCCGGTTGGGTGATTTCGAACGAAAACTTCATGAAAGATGTCAAGGCCATAGACTTCCTGAAACTCAGGGCTTCGTACGGTCTGACAGGCTGGGACAAGATAGGCGGGGCGAGATATCTGTACAACCAGTATGTGGTAGGAACCAACGGCTACTATTTCGGCACTGAGAATACTTTCAATGACGCTTACAGGGAAGGGCGTATCGCAAATCCGGACATTTCCTGGGAAAAGGACAGGAAGCTGAATGTCGGCATCGATGCCCGCTTCCTGGACAGAATCGACTTTTCTGTGGATTATTTCTACAATCAGAGATATGATGTCGTAG
>CALVBH010000039.1 GCA_944325765.1 uncultured Bacteroidales bacterium | reverse complement strand
TCGTGTATCATCCTGAAGACGTATGCCAGCTGATGGTCTTCGAGCAGATATGCGGCCCTGAGCAGCTCGTCGGAGCCGTCAGCCACCCTGTGCGCATCGCCGATGGCAACTTTCCTGCCGTCAGTGGCCGTGAGGTCAGCCCTCCACCAGACCCATTTGCTGAAATAGCGCCTGAAAGTAAGGTCCTGCATATAGTCCCTGACTCCGAGATTCCGGCTGGCCGTGATGTAGAGCAATATTCCGTTCGTAGTAGGGCCCCAATAGTGGATGGAACCTTCGCCGTATGCCCCGTCAGCGAAGTTCTCCTGCAGCATCATCCGTGTGACCTGCTCCTGAGCCTGCTCTACCCAGAACGCGGACTCCTCGAATTCAGGGAAATACATGCCGGCTACGCCCAGTATGCATACCGGGAAGAACTTGATGTTGAAGCAGAACGTCTGTCCGTAGTATATGTAGTTTACCGGGCTTTCCAATGTCCAGGCGTTGAGGAATCTGGCAGCCTGGTGCAGTTCCGCCTTGATTACGGCCCGGTCTTCTTCGGTCAGCAGCCCGTTTCTGACAGCCGCGTCGTAGGCATACAGATAGCGGGACAGCCGCTCGCCCTGATGGATGCCGAGCTCACGCCAGGAGCCGTTTGCCTTATGTATCCCGATTTCCAGGAGGAGCTTTTCCCTGAGAATCCGTCCGTTCCTTTCGGAAGGGCAGAGGAATGCGGCCGCGGCTTCCGTGACCATATCCGACTGGTATGTCGAGGTCTCGGCGGCAGCGAGGAATTCCGCGGCGGAATATCCGCCTTCCTTTACCGGGAACATCTTTTCCCAGTCACGTGCATTCTTTTCTAATTTGGCTTCGAATGCTTCTCTGCTGCGGGCCATCTCAGGGCTTCCGTACTGTTCCAACGCCCTTTCTACCTGCGCGTCCGTGATGAAAAGCCCCTGCCTTTCTTCGATGAAGTGCCCCGGCTTTCCTTCTTCTGCCGCTGCGGGGAGCGACAGAAGAAGAATGCCTGTAACAATGAATATCTTTTGAATCGGGTTCATATCCGTACTTTTTTATTCGGTCTGTCCTTCGGACTTAGGAGCCAGAAGCTCGTCCCAGGTCTTGCCTACGCATACTCCGCTTATCTGGCACTGTACGTTGCAGGTCTTGTTCGGCTCGTAGGCATAGATATGGTCGATGGTATTGATTTCACAGCCGTCGTCATACGGATTCGTAGACGCGGAATCATCGCCGTAGAGGCTTATCGACGGAGCCGGTTCCGGCGCACCTATGACAGGGTCGATGAACAGGTCGGCGCGTTTCTCGAATTTGCCTTCTCCGTTGAGGCTGAGCTTGAACACGAGCAGATGTGTCTCGTCCAGGTCTTCGAACAGGATATCGTCGCACCATACTACCTGCTGGTCGTTCCCGGAAGTCAGGGTGATACCGAAGCGGTATTTCAGTTCTGCCTGTATTTTCCCGACCCAGACGTTGGCCGCACGGCCCGAACCGCCGTTGTTGAAGCCCAACAGGGTGTATGATCTGTAATGCGGCTGTTCAGGATTGTTGTCTATGAACGGGAACTGGTCGAGTTTGAACAGGAAGGACATATAGATGGTCCCGCCTACTGTTACTCCGGTAAATGCCGGACTCGTATGCGCTACGCTGAAGTCCTGTCTTTCGGCGAAGTAGTCGCGTTTCAGGGACTTGCCCATCCCGGAGTAGAGATATTCGCCGTTCTCGTCGGAGTAGGTGAGAGGCGGTTCCGTCATCTGTATGTTGGCCAGTTCCAGTCCGGTGTTCCGGGTCACTTCCCAGTATGAGTCGAAAGGAAGGTCGGTATCGAAGAGCTCCGTGAAAAGTATCTGGGTGCGGGATACGGCTATCCTGCTTTCCACGTATGACAGGCCTTCCGCTTCTGAGGTGCCTACCGTGGTGAAGGCGCAGGATACGGGAGTGTCCGGTCCGACACCTTCCATATTCACGCTGACGGTGAAGGAACCGTTTCTCGAAGTTTCGTCAGGATATGTCAGGGCCGATACCGTGATACGTCCGTCAGGGTCTTCGTCCTCGAGCTTTTCGCTCATAGCTATGCTGCCCTGCGGCATATTGGATGTGAACGTGATGGTCTCCTGAATATTGTCCGTTCCCTGTACGAGGACGATGGTCTTGCTGAACGTCACATACGGGGCCTCCTGGGTAATGATGTAGTTTATGTCGCCTTCGGATGTGCCCGTGACATTGATGACGCCTTCCCTGTCGTTTTCTCCGTCGGCGGAGGTCCAGTATGCGGCATCGATGTCTAATTTCCCGGTCGCAGGATCGTAGTCGTATGTCAGCCAGTCTCCACCTATGAGAGGTTCCACCGCTATGGTTTCTCCCTCTGCGGCAGTCAGTTCCGTGCTGAATGTCCCGCCTTCAGGATAAAAGTCCGGAACCAGTTCCTCGACGGTGTCTCCCTTGATTCCCTGGGAAACCCTGACAGGGATGCTGGAACCGGCGGTCTTGACGATGAAATACTCGTAGATGGGATTTATGGAAGTGTTGCGTTCGACGGTAGACACTTTCAGCACGTACCCGCCGCCGTCTGCGGATGCTTCGAGACTGTATTCGAGATTGTTCGGACTTGTATAGGACCCGGTCCTGACAGCTCCGTGCTGGACTTCCATCGCGATATTGGCCGTGGAAGTGACTCCGTTTTCAGAAGTCAGTATCATAATGTATCTTGCCTGCGTGCGGAGTTCGATAGATTTGGTCAGACCGCCGAGATAGGCGAAGTCCATGTCCGAAGACCCTTCGACGGTCACGAACGTGTTGCTGAAATCGTTGATATCTTCCTTTACGCTGCAGCCGAATGTTATGACCGCAGCCGCGATGATTGTCAAATATCTGATTTTCATAGTGAAGTCATTTATTTTATCGTCAGTTCGATGGTCTTGCCGCCTTTCTTGACAGTGGCGCCGGTGCCGGTGAAGGTCACTTCATCGTTGCGCCCGTCGAGGGCGATTTTCAGGGTGCCGCTATCGTTTGTGACGGTCAGAGGTGACATCCCGGCTTTCATAGGGTGAAGGACGGTGATTATCTCGCCGGAGTCCGGTCCCGGGAATTCCAGTGTGGTCAGGTATTTCATCGGGTAGAGGGAGACGTTGTTGTCGTCTTCGCCCTCCCACCAGGTTCCGAAATGCATATTCGGCCATTCTTTCTGCACGAGCGGTGTCTCCGGCGTCACGACGTGAACCTGCATGGATGTTCCGAGTTCGGTGTTGCGGCACAGGATGCTGTGGTCGTCCCATACGAATTCATCGCATGGAGATGACATCATCCACAGGCTCTCGCGTCCGCTGTTCACTTCCACTTCGTCCCTTATGATGAAGTAGTCCGGTTTCACGAATATGACTTCTCTTTTGCAGAGCTTTTCGCGGGAGGTCTCGGTCGCGTCCGTCACGGCGTAGTCTACATCGTCATCGGACTCCCAGTATTCCACTGTCCCGTCTAAGCTTCCGCCCTGGCTCCTGTAACTGTAAATGTCCGTGACTCCATCGTTCCGGAAATTCACCATACTGTGGGAACTGCTCGTCTTGTGCCAGCTCCTGTGCAGCGGGTCGTTGTAGTTCGCGGAGCCGGCATCCAGCACGAACGGCGTACCGTAGGCTATCAGAGAGAACGACCCCTTGTCCGGGTGCTCATGCCAGGAGTGTGTCCCGCTCTTGAGCATCATCCACACCTCATCTTCGGTATTGAACCCGGACCTCATACTGATGTAGCCTTTGGTAGGGCAGATTTCGCTTCCGAGAGATGCCGGTGGAGCGGAAGGCAGGTTCTGGTCGACGAGCAGATCGAGGACCGGTTCCGCGCTGTAGCCCCTGCCGGACTGCTCGTAAATCCACATCAGCTGGGCAGCAAGCTCCGGATCAGTCTCGGTATAATGTCTGGCGAAGATGTTTATCGGGGAAATTTCCTCGCCCCAGGCCGTATCGCCTATACCCGGCAGGAGTCTGGCTCCCTCGGGCATTCCGGCATTCTTCCCTGCCATCTTGTCCGCAGGCGAGTTGAACAGGATGCACCATCTTGCCAGATTCTTGAATTCTTCCCTCTGGAAAAGGTCTTCTCCGGTCACGTTCTTGTAGATTTCCATAAACTGCCCCATACACTTCATCGTGTAGATGTGGTAACGCGGGCTTTCGAGCCAGCAGCAGTCGTCCCAGATACAGTGGTCCAACTGCCATTCCAGTTCGGAAAGAGCGTAGTCCACCCAGTCCCGGGATTCCTCCAGGTCAGGGAACACCAGTCCCACAAGCCCTGCAGCGAGGAAAACATCGGTGTAGATGTTCTTCTCCCTTATGCTCGTCTCCGGTATGAACGGATTCTTGCTGTCATCACCGACCGCACCTTTTATGGCTGTCACGAGGGTGGACTTGAATTCTTCTTCCTGGAGCCGTGTCAGATAGCCGAAACTCTTCACCACGTCATACAGATGGATGCTTCTCCAGACACCGCGGAGGGCCACGCCGTTGTCGCTTCCCACGAGGGCTTCCGGAGTCCATCTCTGTGCATAGTTTTTATAGTATTCGATAAAATCTTCGGTAGCGGCTTCCCTGTCCGCCTCCACGTCCGAGAACCAGGCCTTGACCATCTTGTTCCTTTTCGAGGCGTTGTCCGGCATGGCCTCATAGTGCTGTCTGTAGATTTCCTTGTCTTCGGCCTTCAGCAGCAGGCATGGCCAGGTGTCGGATATCGAGCCGCCCGGCACATCGTCCTCTGATTCTATCACGTCCTTTTCGACAGTGATGTTGATGGGATATTCCTCGGCGCAGCCGGTGAAGAACATTCCTGCCATCAGTATGCTTGATATTATCCTTTTCATATATCGGGTCTCCTATTTGTTGAATCCTAATTCGTCGTTCTTGTCTATCCTCTTTTCGATGTCGGCGGCTATGTCGGGACACTTATCCTTCAGCCTGATGATTTCGATGCCGGCTTCGAGAAGGGCTCCGAGTCCGTGTTTTTCGTTCGTCCCGCAAGGCCTGTTGTAGTAATACTGCAGGTCTTCATAGACTTCCGTGCCTTCGCAGATAGCCTTCATATCGCCTTCGGACGTCAGGAATTCCCTTTTTATCCCTTCCCATCCGGTCAGGGCAATGGAGGCGTACCTGTCATCTATCCAGCCTTCGTTCACGCTCCTGGCGATGCAATAGGTATAGATGGCCGACGCCGAACTTTCGGGATAGGAATCGCTGCGGTCGAGAAGCTGGTGCCATACGCCATAAGGAGACTGGTATGACGACAGACCGCATATCTGCTTGTCCAAAAGCTCTATGACCTCCTGCCGTCCCGGACAATCCTCCGGCGTATTGTCCAGAAACTCGACTTTCGCGAACATCATCCAGCCGTTGCACCTCGCCCAGTGCGCCACGCTGTTCCGCTTCAGGTCGGTGTAATATGCGTGGTGATAGAGCTTTTTGCCCTCATCCCAGAGATAGCCGTCGAAGTTCCTTATCTGGTTCAGTGCATCGTCCCTGTAGGAGGCGTCGCCGGTCAGATTCGCCAACCTGACGAGCAGAGGGACGCTCATATACAGGTCATCGCCCCAAAGAGTGTTCTTTTTCGGAAAACTTCTGACAAAAGTGCCGTCAGGCATTCTGAGTTTCCCGTTTCTGAGATATTCACCGACCATAATGGCGTAATCCACATACTCTGGCCTCTTCACGGCATCATCGTGTCCGCAGTAGTCCAGTGTGCTGGAAATCATCGCACCGAAATCGTCCAGTTCCTTCACGTTGAACAGTTCTCCGAGCGGATAACGCCAGTGGTCGCCGTGGACTGCCGGGTCATAGCGCTTTTCGAAATACCTGTAGTTGTCGAATCCGAAGGCTATGTGCCTGCCGGCGAATTCCAGATATTTCCTGTCGCCCGTAAAATCCGCCAGGTCCATCATGGCCATATTCAGGACTCCGTTCGTGTAGTGCCAGTTGCAGTATTTGTTCTTGAACTTCAGATTGGCGTCCTCCGGTGCATCCCAGGCCGAAGCGTATTCCCTGCCCGTGTTCTTGTCGATGAATTTCAGGTCCGCGGCGGTGCACAGCCTGTCGGCGATGGTCGTGACTACGGTCAGATCATCGGTTCCGGACATGTTTCCGGTCTCGCCGTGGTCTGCCGTGCAGCCGAAAACTGCGGCCGCTCCTGTCAGGAGGAGGTATTTTATAAAACTCTTCTTCATAATCATCATATTACTGTTCTACACTGCCGTAGCCCGGGTTTTGTGGTACATAATTCGTGAGCCTGCTGGTCCAGGCGTAAGGAAGCGGTCTGAGGTAGTGCTTTTCGGAGATGAAACTGGTGTTCTTGTGTCCGGCCTGGAGGTTGTATTTCAGCACCCTTTCTATCAGTTTCCCGGTACGTTTCAGATCGACCCATACGTGGGCTTCTCCCGCGAGTTCGCGGCCTCTTTCATCGAGGATGAAATCTATGTCCACTTCGTCAGGCGTGATCTTGAACGAGTCTTTCCAGTCGGCTCCGTAAGCCCTTTTCCTGATGACATTTATCATATCGGCCGCCTTGTCCGGCTCGCCGTTTTTGTAGTAGGCCTCGGCAGCTATCAGGTAGACTTCCCCGAGGCGGGTCAGAAACATATCCCGGACACCGAGATTGTCGGCATACTGGTTCGGTTCCCAGAACTTGTTGAGCAGAGGACGGATGTTCCGGGCGTCACCGGCCCAATCGCCGGAAGTTCTGCGATGGTACATGTTGTGGTTCACTACGCAGTATTGGACTTCATCTATCTGTGAGAAAGACCAGTCTTCGTTGGGATAAGGGAAGAAAATGGCGATATCGTCCTTCTTTATGTTTTTCTTGACATTGGCATTCTTCGGGTCCGCGCCTACCTGAGGGGAATAAGTGGCATCCAAATCCGCCAGGACAGTTCTGAGGAATGTCCCGTCGAATCTTTTGTCTATCTTGAAATCCGCGTCTCCCGGGAGAGTTATCAGGGAAGTCCCGTCAGGGAGTCCGTTCTGTATGTCGGCCGTAAGAGGATGCCCGTTGTACGGGTCCACGCCGTACAGGTAGATAAGGAACAGTGACTCCGCGAATTTCGAAAGACGTCTGTTGTATCTGGTGGAGCGGTCCATCCCCGGCCAGGCATCGTACGAGCAGAACAGGGTGTGCTTGTTGTTCCCGTCACCGTTCGTTGTGAGGTTGTCCGAATACTGCACGGCGAAGATGATTTCGCTGTTCTCCTCGTTCCCGGGCTCGAAAATGTCAGCATAGTTGTCGAGCAGGGTGTACGGGCCGTCGTCTATCACCAATCTGGCGTAAGATGCGGCCTTCTCGAAGTCATCCGGCTGTGCGTAGTCCTTGTATCCTCTCGTCAGATAGAGCATGGACAGCAGAGTGTAGGCATAGCCTTTCGATACCCGTCCCGTGGCATCCGGAGTCCATGGCAGATAACCGATATTGTTTTCTATATCCGTTATCAGATGTCCGTAGATGTTCTCTTCCGGTTCACGTGTCGCCGTGGTGGCAATCTCTTCAGTGTCTTTCAGCAGGAAAGGCACGTCACCGAACTGTTCCACCAGATAAGAGTAATACAGGGCGCGGAGGACGTATGCCTCGGCTATCCTCGTATTCCTCAAATCCGTATCCATCTCTATGTCGCTGCACTTGTTGATAACGATGTTGGTCCTGTTTATGGCTTCGTAGCAGGCTGTCCAGAAATTGTAGAAAGTCGCATTGTCGGAAGTATGTGTCTGGTTGCTGTACACGTTGAAACTGGTGGAGACGTATGTATCCGCACTCGGGATACCGTTTTCTCCGAACAGATCCGTACCGGCAAGCCAGAGCGTATGGTCGCTGTGGACAGTCCTGAGGGATGCGTAACATCCGTTCAATGCCAGTTCGAGACCTTCGGCCGTAGTGTAGGTACTTTCCACTGTACCGATATGCGACGGATCTTCATCGAGAAATCCGCACGAGCAGACAGCCGTGGCCGCTGCGAGGATAATCAGTTTGTTATATGTTCTTTTCATGACAGTACTCCTTAGAATGTAAGATTGAGACCGAAGAGCAGTGTGGTATTGGCTAAGGATGACTGGTTGACAGACCTTTCCGCCCATTCAGGATCCCAGCCGTCATATTTCGTGAATGTGAACGGATTGTAGGCCGTCACATAAAGGCGCAGCCTGTCGATGCGGATTCTGCTGAGCCATTTCGAAGGGAACTCGTATCCGAGAGTGATGTTCCCGACCTTTACGAAAGAGCAGTCCAGATAGTTGGCGGCCTTGCGGTATTCGGCATTGGCCTGGGAGCCGGGTGCCCAGTGTGTGGCATCGGTGTTTTCCGGAGTCCAGTAGTCGTAGTTCAGGACATTGAACCTGCCGTTGTAGTCTTTTGCGAACGTCTCATGGAAGGTGGAGAGCTTCTGTTCCCCGATTCTGGCATAGACGAATACGGAGAGGTCGAAGCCTTTGTAGTAGAACGTGTTGGTCATACCTCCCGTCCAGTCCGGGTCTCTGGTCCCGATGATGGCCATATCATCCTCGGCGGTGATGAGGTAGTCGTTGTTCCAGTCCTTGACCTTGGCCTGTCCAGGAGTCTGGCCGTATTTGTTCTTGGTGGTATATGTCGGTGTCCCGGTGAAGTCGTCCGGCAGGCATTCTCCTATCTGCCAGATGCCTTCGTAGACGTATGCATAGTTCGATTTCACCGAATAGCCGATGAACAGGCCGTTCGCGATGTCGTGCTGGTTGTCGCCGTACAGTTCCAGAATCTTGTTCCTGTTCATCGCGAAGTTGATGTCCGTGGTCCAGCTGAAATTCCTGTTCGAGATATTTATGGTAGACAGTGTCAGCTCGATACCTCTGTTGTTCAGGGAACCGACATTGTCGCTGACTTCCTCGTATCCGATATGCGTCGGAAGTTTCCTGGTCAGAATCAGGTCCGTGGTGGTTTTCGTGTAGATGTCGGCGGTGAACTTGATACGGTCCTTGAAGAATCCCAGGTCCAGACCGAGATTCAGCTCCGCACTCTTTTCCCAGCGCAGGTTCTTGCTTGCGAGCGTCACCGGCACGAAACCTACCGCAGGGTCACCTCCGAAGTCGTATTCTTCCCGCTCCAGCAGAGTGTATGAAGAGTAGGCGTCCACACGGTCGTTACCGCTGACTCCGTAGCTCAGACGTATCTTGAAGTTGTTCATCACCCGTTTTGCGTTTTTCATGAAAGGCTCGTTGCTGATGTTCCATCCGATGGCGGCAGACGGGAAGAAGCCCCATTTGTTGCCTTCCGACAGTTTCGAAGAGCCGTCCATTCGGCCTGTAACCGTGAGCAGATACCTGTCAGCGTAGTTGTAGTTGAACCGGAGCATTCCGGACATAAGAGCGGAGATGGTCTTGGAACTGGTTATTTCCTGGACCTCGTCGGCCGCCCCGAAATTGTTCCAGAGAGTTTCCCATTTCATGCCTCGGGCGGACATGTAGCTCCTGTCCCTCTGGTTGAATTTCATACTGAACAGTGCGGTACCTGTGAGTTTGTGTTTTCCGAAGGATTTGTTGAAGTTGGCGGTATTGTCCCAGGTGTAGCTGTAGTCCTCGGTCTTTCTGAGGGATGCCGTAGCCGGATTCCTTCCCGCATTGGCTTTCGTATATGTGCCTTCGTATGTTCCTTCCCTCAGAAAACTGAAGTTGGGCTTGAAATCCGACCTTATCACCAAAGGCTTCCATGGCCTCAGTTCGACATAGACGTTGCCCCATACCTGGACCCTCCTGTTCTTCCGCGAGGAGTTCAGCTGGTCGTACAGCGGGTTCGGAAGCTGCTGCTCATAGTCGTTCAGCCAGAACATCATATTCCCGTCGTCATCGTAGCACCTCGTGGTAGGCCTGGTCCTGTATATGGAGCGCAGGTATTCTCCACCGGCCAGGTCGGTGTTCGTGTAGTTCACGTTCATACTTCCGCCCACCTTTATGGTGTTTGTGATGTTCATATTCAGTTTCATGGAAGCGGACAGACGGTCGAAACCCTCGGGTTTCATGTTTCCTTCTTCCTTCGTATAGCCGATGTTCAGGAAATGGGTTTCTTTCTTGTTTCCTCCCGATACCGTGAGGTTGTGCGAAGTCTGCATGCCGTTGCCTATGAGCATATCTATCCAGTCAGTGGTCCTGCCCAACGCCACGTTGAGTTTCTCGTCATCGTCCAAACGCTGCGAGCGGTTTACGCCGTAATACACGTCCATCACATCGTGCATCTTGGCGAACTCGTCGGCGGTCATCATATCCGGAGCGTTCTTCACGAAGCGGATACCGTAGTTGCCGTCATACCTGACGACAGTCTTTCCTTCCTTTCCGGTCTTCGTAGTCACTATCACGACTCCGTTGGAACCCCTGGAACCGTATACTGCGGTCGCGGAGGCATCCTTCAGGACGTCGACTTTCTCTATGATTCCCGGATTGAGGGCGGAGAACATGGCCATATCGCCTTCCACCCCGTCGATGATGATAAGAGGCGGCGACGTCTCGCCGATAGTGTTGAAACCGCGGATTTCGATTTCCATTTCCGCACCTGGTTTTCCACCGGTATTGATGACATTCACTCCGGCTATCATACCCCTCAGAGACTCTGCGGCAGACAGGGATGCCGATTTCTGCATCGCGTCACCTCCTACGGAGGCAATGGACCCGGTCAGGTCCGATTTCTTCTGCGTGCCGTATCCGACCACGACCACATCATCGAGGACCTCGGCATCGGGAGACATCTCCACTTCGACCCAGTCCCTTTTCCCGATAGTCAGGGTGTAGTCCTCGAAACCGATGTAGGAAAAGACGAGCACATCGCCTGACTTGACGCCCGAAATGGCGAACTGACCTTTTTCATCCGAAATCGTCCCTTTCCGTGTGCCTTCGATCATTATGGACACACCGATAAGTGGCTCTCCCTGATAATCCGTCACTTCACCCTTGATGCTCTGGGTCTGGGCCGACAGCCCTTGCGGACACAGAAGCCACAGCAGGACGGCGAGCAAGAAACTGTTCCGAAAAGCAGCCTCCAAACCGTGCATAAGCTTTCTTGGCAAAGAATCAATCATAATATTATTAGTTTTGTGTTATGAAACTGTATGGAATCGCGAATCGTCCTGACAGTTTCCGATACGTGGCAGACCTTCCGGTCCTTGACAGATGCAAAGGAAACGGAAAGCCGTCCCTGGCCTTGTAATTATTCTTTTTAATTCTGTAACTATTCTTTCAAAACAGGTTTTCAGTACCTCGTGCTATGATATTTTTCTTTCGGGAGTGGTGGAAATGATTATTTTTGCGTAAAAGAGAATACTGACAGATTATTTTCGGAATGACTTTTCTTGCATCGATTTTTCTGGCCGCCGCGGCCCTGACGGCCGGGCCAATGCCGATAGAGGACAATTTCCAGTACGAGCGGCTGACCGTCTCCGACGGCCTGGCCAATATGATTACCCGCGCCACCGCCCAGACATCGAACGGACTGATCTGGTTCGCCACATACGGTGGAGTCCAGTCCTACGACGGCTCGGTGTTCCGCACGTACCATGTTTCCATGATGGAGGGGGAGCACGGAGATGACGACAGGTTCATATCCATAATATCGCTCGGAGACACGCTATGGTGCTCCACCTTTACGGACGTATTCGTCTACGACCCGGTCAGGGATTCGTTCAGCTGCATCTTCTCTCCGGAGACGGTGAATCACGCCCTGACAGTCAATTCACTGAACATAGTGGCAGGGAAGTATCTGTTCATATCCGCGAATACCGGTATTTATGTCTACGATACCTCCGGCTCCTTCTTGAAGAAACTGACGGTGGGCGAGTGTATGGGAGTGACGCAGGTATTCGATACCGTTTATGCCGCCACGAGCGGCGGAGTCCGGAAAATCCTTACGGGGGGGGGTAGTATCGAAGATACAGGAGATGAAGCCCTGTGCCCGGGAGAAAGGATATCCTTCATAAAGAGCGACGGCATAGGAAACCTGTGGTTCCAGCCGAGGGGCGGGGACCTGTTATGCTATGCGCCCTACAGCGGTTTCAGAAATACGGATTCCATAAATGCCATTATCAGCGGGAAAATCGTCAGGGACCTGATAATCTACGACGGCTGCTACTTTATCGCCATCGACGGACTCGGCATCCTGTACAGCGACCTGGACCTGGACACCCCGCGGCTGAATACTGGTGACGGCGGCGGCATCTATTCGCCGGCTGCGGAAAGCGTCTATAACCTCTTCAGGGATTCCAACGGTTATCTCTGGCTCTCTACATTTACGGGAGGAGTGAATTACGTGAATCCGCGTTCATCCGGATTTCTGCATCTCAATCTGAACAGAGGCCTGAATGCCGGTGAGCGCGGGCAGAACATCCGGGCGATTTTCTCCGACAGCAGAGGCAGGATATGGCTCGGGCACAAGAGCGGCGTATGCGTCTATGACCTGGAAAAAGACGGCAGACAGACAGCCGCAGACATCGAACTCAACACCGTGCTGGCCATCAACGAAGATATTCGCGGGAATATCTGGGCCTCCGCATTTTCGGACGGTATCTATGTTTACGACGGGGACATGAAACCCGCCGGCCATCTGAACCGGAGGGATTCCGGGATCGGGTCCGATGAAATTTTCGTGATATTCAGGGATTCCGGCGGGAATATGTGGCTGAGCGGCGAGAACGGTACCCTGACTCGAGTCGATGTCGCTGACGGAATGTCGGCGGACATATATTATACGGGGAATGTAGCCCGAAGCATCATCGAGCTCGACAGCGGAGACCTGGCCATAGGCGGGAGCGACGGTGTCGGGATTTTCGACAGGACTTCCGGAACCTACCGTAAGCTCAGGTCTGGAAATGCGGGTGATTTCTATCCGTCGATGGTTTATTCTATTTTGGAGACGGACGGAAAGACACTGGCATTGGGAACGGAAGGCAAAGGGCTGGTGTTCATAGACTTGGAAGGGAATACGGTAAACCGTGTCACGACAGACAACGGTCTTATTTCCAATACCATCTACGGCGTGGAGCAGGATGCCTCCGGCAATCTCTGGTGCAGTTCCAGCAGCGGCCTTTCCGTATACAATCTTGAAACGGGGAAAATCACGAATTTTTCCACGGAATCAGGGCTGAGGGTGAACGGATATATGTATTGCTCCCATACGGCCTTGCAGGACGGGAGAATAGTATTCGGAGGAATCGGCGGAGCCACTGTCGTCTTTCCGGACAGGATAGATTATTATGAAAACAAGAACTCCATTTATTTCGACCATCTGTTGATTTCGGGCAGGAAAGTCATAGCAGGTCCGAAATCACCCATCAGTTCCAGAATAGACAGATGCCGGTCGGTGGACCTGAAGTACGGGCAGAACAGTTTCACCGTTTCATTCCGCTCCATACAGCCTGCAGGGACCTTCCCGGATCTGTATGACTGGAAACTCGAAGGATACAGCAGGGACTGGACTTATTCCACATCGGCCAGGACGATAGATTTCGTCAAACTGCCGCCCGGGAAATATGTATTGAAAATCAGGTCAGCCTTGACTCCAGATACCGTACACAGGGAACTGCCGATTACCGTGCACCGCCCGTGGTACACCAGCTGGTGGATTTTCCCTTTCTATCTGGCGCTGGCGGCCTGTGTATTCGTGCTGGTATGGAAATATCTCGACAACCTTCTTAAAACCAGGCTTTTCGAAAACAAGGTCAAGGTGTTCGCCACTCTGGCTCACGACATCAAGAATCCGCTGTCGGTCATCAGGCTCACTATGTCCAAGATGCAGAACGACGAGGCCGTAGCCGGCAATGAAGGATTGAAACAGGAGGTCGGACTGGTCGTCGGGCATTCGGATAAGATTACGGGCATCATAAACAGGCTTCTGGAGATAGAGACCGCTACGGATGTGGATGTCGCCATGCGTGTGGCGAAATACCGTCTCGAAGCATCGCTCCAGGGCTTTATGAGCGCATACGAGAGTATCATAGAGGAGAAGGGCCTTCACGTCTCATACGACTTCCCTGATACCCCCACCTGGGTGTGGTTCGATATGGACTGCCTGCAGAGGGTTTTCCAGAATCTGATGGACAATGCCGTCAAGTACACTCCTGCCGGAGGCTCGATTCTGATTTCGACCGAACGTCTGGAGAAGGAGTGTGTCATAGCCGTAAAGGATACCGGAATCGGAATCCCGGCGGCCGAGAAATCGAAAGTGTTCAAAGGCTATTTCCGTGCTTCCAATGTCTCCGGTACGGTGGAAGGCAGCGGAGTAGGTCTGATGTCCGTCAGGCAGATAGTGAAAAAGATGCACGGTTCCGTGCGTTTCGTTTCGGCAGAAAACGAGGGCAGCACATTCTATGTCTATCTTCCCCTCGGGAACAGCCATGTCAGCGAGGCGGATATGATACGACCTGTCTATCTGCCTGCGGCTTCCGCGACGGGCAAGGACATCCGCATAGTGGTGGCGGAAGACAATCTGGAACTCCAGAATATCATAGTCGAACATCTCGGCGGCTTCTATTCGGTCTCGGCTGCGGGTGACGGCCGTGCCGCTCTCGACCTTGTCCGGCAGGTTTCCCCGCAGATGGTCATAACCGACTATATGATGCCCGAGATGACGGGCATAGACCTTATAAAGGCGATTCGTGCCGACAAGGCTCTGCACCATATTCCGGTGATTATGCTTACGGCCCTGACATCGAGCAAATCCAAGGTGACAGGCTACAGGGCAGGGGCTGATGCCATTATCGAAAAGCCTTTCGATATGGACGTGCTGTTCTCCCGGATAGAAAACATCCTGAATCATGGGACATATCCGCAGGGTGCCGCTCCGGAGGAAGAAGACGAACTTCTGGCCCTGTTCACCTCGAATGTCCGGGACCGGCTTTCCGACAGCGAATTCAGTGTGGAAAACATCTGCCGGCAGATAGGCGTCAGCTATCCGACCCTGTACAGGAAAATAAAGGCTTCCACAGGGAAGTCTCCGATAGACATAGTGACGGAAATGAGGCTGGCGCAGGCCGATGAATATTTAAGCTCGGGGAAGTATTCCGTCTCGCAGGTCTGCTACATGACCGGATTCTCTTCCCCGAGCTATTTCACGAAAGTTTACAGAAAGCATTTCGGCATCACGCCTACTGCCCGTTATACTCGATTTGCCTGAATGCTGCTCATCGTACAAAATCCCAGAAATTTTCTGGTGTGACGACTTGGAACGGACTGTTATTATATGCTGACGAAAAGGCTTTCGGCTGGACTGCCTTGGCAGAAGCATTCCATTTGAATTCATAAGTATGCAGGACACCGTCAATCTCTTCCACGAGATCGATTTCCTGCTGCGTGTGCGTACGCCAAAAATAAAGATGGGCATAAGAACCGAGGTAAGCATTCCGCTTTACACGCTCACTTATCATCATATTTTCCCAAAGGGCGCCTACATCGTTCCTGAGCTCCAATGGCGCAAAATTGGACAAGACAGCATTGCGGATGCCGTTATCGTAAAAATATATTTTTTTTGCTTTTTTGATTTCATTGCGTAAGTTTCCGCTGATTGATTCCAACCTGAATACCACAAAACACTTTTCAAGTATGTCGATGTATGTTTCCACAGTGTTTTTATCTATTCCTATCAGGTTACTCAATTCGTTGTATGACACTTCATTGCCGAGTTGCAGAGCCAGAGCTCTGACAAGCTTTTGTATAATATTCGGTTTACGGATTCCCTTATAAGACAATATGTCTTTGTACAAATAATTGTTGGTCAATGATATCAGTGTCCTCTTGGCGTCTGCCGGATCAGTAACGGTTTCCGGGTACAGTCCATAAATCAGTCTCGTGCGTATAAGCCGGCTTTCTTCGCGCTCGGATGTGCTTGCCGCCAATTCCGCCAGGGAAAATGGGTATAATGAATATTCGATGAGCCTGCCTGTCGCCGGTTCGTTTATTTCATCGGCCATACCGAGAGCGGAAGAACCTGTAACTATGATTTTGGCATCAAGTTTAAGATCCCCTATTTTTTTCAGGGTCAAGCCTATACCTTGCACTCTCTGGACTTCATCGATAAGGACTAAATTGTATGGGGACAATAGAGTGTACAGTTCCGTGGACGACTTGTTTTCAAGTATGAGCCTGTCATCCTCATTGTCGCAGTTCAGCTTCAACACTTTTCCTTTTTCAGATTTTTCAAGTTCCGAAAGTAATGTTGTCTTTCCTACCTGCCTCGCGCCGAAAAGGACAATGATTTTGCCTTTCCTGATATTTGCTGAAATGGAATCGGTAATCTGTCTTTTTATCACGTTCATAACCAGCCCGATGAATTTTGCCTGAAACTGATTGTAAAGGTAATGACAAATATTGAATTCACCAAATTTGACTTAATTCGGTGAATGTATTCACTATTTTAAGCCAAATTTAGTGAATATATTCACAGAATTTGGCTGATTTTAGCGAATACGGCGGATTTTTCGTCCGTGATTATATTATTGAAAGGGTGACCCGAAATCCCGGGTCACCCTTTTACATACAGGCAATCTGCAGATTCACGCCTACTGCCCGTTATACTCGATGTCAGTGATGTTGTTTACGGTTATCTGGACCTTACCCTGGTAGAGGGTCAGTATGCCTGTCACGTTGATGGTCTTGTCTCCGCTCAGAACTTCAGGGCTGATCTCCGTGTCCGCGAAACGGCAGTAGCCGCTGGTGCGGATCTGCACGCAGGTCCCTTCCTGCTCTGCCTGAGTATTGAAATACTGGCTCACCGATGCCGGAGCCCTTTCTATACCGTAGTAAGACTTTCCGTTCACAGGGTTTATCTTCTCCCTGTAGTCACCTACGGTTCCGTAGTTCTGGTCATTCGCATTGCCTATCTTTACGTCATCCCAGATTCCGGAAGTCAGGAGTTCGTCCATCTTCGTTTCGGACATGGCCCAGGTCGTGATGCCGGTGTTCGCGCCGGAGACGAATATGCGGTTCGAAGAAGCCTTCTTGTCCTGGTTCGAATCGAGGTACATCAGTGCGAACGCTTCGTTCAGTTCACCTTCTGCCTCGTAGGAGTAGTCGACATACCCGTAATAGAGATTCTTTATCGTCACGAGTTTGCCCAAGTAAGGGCAAGTCTTCTGGGTGTCGTCTTTTCCCGGAAGGTCGGATGCATCGATGACCACAGGCTCGACTTCCCCTTCGACCTCTCCCCTGAACACATGCGTGTCTATCAGGATCGAAGACTCGATATAGGACGTCTCATATGTATCGTCTCCACCGTTGTTGAAGCCTATCTGGACCATTCCGTTGCCGTTCTTGTCACCGGATTTGTAGCCGTACATTCCGAGTTCGAGGCCGTTGCAGTCCACATATATGCGCTGGCCCGGGAGATAATCGTTGTACAGACCGTTCTTTCCGAGCTTTATCTCCATTCCGCCTGTCTCGTCCTGGATGTAGAAACTCTTGTAGAAGTTGCCGTATCTGTCCGTAGTGCTCACGATTCCGGAAATCACGATATTCTCGTTGATGGTCCACGGCTTTCCGGTCTCATACCTGGCTGCCAGGTCTCCTATCGTGCACGTCGGCGTTATCGTCACAGGCTGGTTCACCTCCGGGTCGTCATAGCCTCCCCATACCGGCTGGAATTCCTCCTTCAGCGACTGGCATCCTGCCAGTGCCAATGCCATAGCGAATATCAATATCTTTTTCATGTCCTTAGAATCTGAAGTAGATGTTCAACATATAGTTCGCCCCGTACATATAGAAGTACTTCGGATCGAAGCGGTAGTAGCGGTCTTTCTGGTAGCTGTTTATCAGCCTGGTCTGCTCGTAGCCTCCGGTCTTGACATTCCTGTTGTTCAGGATGTTCTGCACGTTCAGGGAGAAACCGAGATTGTAGTCTCCTATGTACCAGCTCTTGCCGATGCTGAGATTCAGCAGGAACGCAGGGTCGAATTCCTCCTGGGACGCCATATAGTTTACCTCCTGAGGAGTAATCACGCCGTTTGCACCTCCGCAGGCGAATGCGGTACGGTAGAGAGGGTTCATATCGAGATATGACTTGGCGAAATACTGTCCGGTGACTTCGAAGAACCAGTAGTTGATGTTGTAGTTGAGTCCGATGGCTGCAGCCAGTTGAGGCGTGGACGGCACATAATGCTTCTTCTCGCCCTCTACGATGTAGTTCCCGTCCACATCCTGATCATATACAGGGTTCCCGTCCACATAGCCGGCGATCTTGTATATAGGATGGCTCTTCCAGTAAGGGACATCCTCGTCACGGATGATTTCGGCGCTGTTGTCCACGGTCTGCACCATGTGCGGATTGCTCGTGTAGACATATTCGCCCCAGCTCAATACTCCGCTGACACTCAGTCCGTCGACGAACAGTGGCACTTCCACACCGAGTTCGACTCCCATGTGACGCTGGTCTATACCAGTCATGGCGAAGTTAGTGAAAGAGTGCTGAGAGTCATCGTAGAAGCTCATCACGTCAGTCTGGTCGTTGATTTTCGTGTAGAAGCCGGTCACGCGCAGTTTGTAGCCGTTGTTGCTGTACTGGTAGTTTATGTCGGACGAGAAAGTCTTGATTGTAGTCAGATTGTCCACCATAGTGTTGCGCGTACGCGCGGATACGAAAGACTGAGAGAATGTCGGGGCATCGTGGAAGTAGCCGACATTGGCGAAGAACCTGTGGCCGCCGGTCATTTCGTAGACGAGATTCAGTTTCGTGGACCAGGTCAGGAACTGGGCCACGTCTGATTTTCCCTTTGACGTTATAGGCTTGCCGTCCTTGTCGTATGTGGTGATGTTGACTCCACCGTATGTATACGGCTCGCCATACTCATTGAGTCCGGCAAACAGTCCCTTGCGGACAAGTCCGTCTCTCCAGAATGCCTCGTAGCCCAGGCTGGCGGCAAGACTTGCGGAGAATCCTCCGAGCTTGTATGTACCGCTGGCCCAGACATTGGCCCGGCGGATCTGAGCGAGATAGTCGTAGCCGTATTTGTCTCCCTGCTTTATCTTTTCCGCAGTGTTGCCGTGCGACAGGAAATAGTCGAGGTCGTTCTGTATCAGAGCCTCATTCGATGCGAAGTCGCGCTCGGCGAAAGAGTCGATGTTCAGATAGTAGTCACCGCCGAGAAGGTCGTTCATACGCTTGTAGTTTTCTGTCCTGTTCAGTTTGAACTGTACGCCTCCCTTGAGGTTGAAGTGCCTGTCGATGTTCCAGTCCACGTTTCCGACGAGGTTTATGTCATTCTGGTCCACGCGTCTTTCTTCGAGGGCATATTTGCTCCGTCCGTCAGGATTCGCGTAGTTCACGTTGTAGAGCCTGTCCCAGTTCAGATGCTGGTAGTTCGCGTATTCCGGCGAGCGTTGTGTCCAGGCGTATTTTGCCCACTCGGCTTTCTCGAAATTCACGCGGTTGTAGTCCTCGTCTTCTATGTAGAAATATGACGGCAGGTTCTTGTAGTAGTCAGGCCGCGGATCCTGCGCGTCGTACCAGTCGAGGGCCGTGTAGCCGTTG
>CALVBH010000038.1 GCA_944325765.1 uncultured Bacteroidales bacterium | reverse complement strand
TCATAATGATAATGGAAAACACTTCCGCCTCCATATTTCCTGTCAAGTGACATCGGCACAGGATTTTCGAAATGGAGAGTATCTCCGCTGATTTTCGTGACAACCCGCTCGGCATAAAGGTCGTACTTACCCGGCTGCCACTGCGTAATCTTCCCTCCGTCAGATCTCGGAGGAATCTGATCCATTCTCAAATCGGATATCCACTTCTGAGTAGACGGTCTGTAAATCACGACCTCGTCTCCGACACTGAAAGACCGGGCAGCGGAAGTCCTTAACCAGAAACGCCCGGACGGGACATAGTCATCGATGACATTGCTTTCCGATGAAATTCTGTCCACCTGCCGTTTGCCGCTGCCTTCGATCACTATGAGATCCCTCTGTCCGGTTCCTGCCGCACGGATTACAGTTCCGCCAGATTCATCCTGACCCTCGCCACGCAGCACTACACCGCTTTTATTGACACGGATACTACCATAAACGTTATAAACTCCTTTTGAAAGCAATACCGCACCATCGGTAATACCATCTATGGCATTCTGTATCATTTCTGTAGCGTCAGCACCATCTTCCGGTGGAGACAATATGAGCTTTACCGGAACATCCGGAATATCTTCGTCACCCCATTTATAGCCTACCCTGCTGAAATCCATAATCATATCACCGGAAGGCTGCGTGGCCGGCAAATATTCAGATTCCGGAACCGGATAGTACGGATCCTTGTGCGACGGAACCGAACCGCCGCCATTGTCCGGCTCTGCCGGAGTACAGCCGGTCAGAGCCAGGATAATAAAAGTCAGAAGTGCCATTTTCATAAAATTCATTCAAAAACTCCGATATAACCGTCCCACGAGTACTCCCTGCCACCGAATTCTACAGTCAGCGCCTTGTCTTCGCCTGCGGTTTTCGAGACTCCGACCATCACCGGACTATCCCCGACTGTTCGGATCTCCACAAGCATACAGATCTCGTCTTCATACGCGGTTCTGATACCTATAATGCCGCTTTCACCCTGGACAGTTGTCTCCGTCACCAGATCGTAATTCCCATGAGGCTCGATGACGGATACCACAGTGAAGTCCTTCTCAGGAGAGACATTACGCAGGAGAATGCCGTTCCTCGTGACGAGATTGTAATCCGGATCATTGGCACCGGTCTTGACAAGATAGTCAGTATACTGGATGGATGACCAGGAATTCAAGGTATAGAAAGTCCCGTTTTCAAGCCAGGTAAGCTGGGTAAATCCATCGGAAGGAATACCTGAAGCTTCTTTCCACAAATGCCGGTAACCGGTACCTGTTCCCATCGGAGACAATGAGGAAAAATCCTTATCATAACCGAAATTGACCGACATAAGATGACCGTTGTAATAATACGGCAGATCATAGACGTGAGAAGAGTCGGAAGACGCCCGGAATATATCCAGCACTACAGGATGGTCGAATTTTTCCAGTGACAAAAGGGCTACGGTACGACAGAGACGCACTCCCGGATACGCATTGGTATCCGATGCCGACATTATCTGCATTTTAGGATCGGAGAAATCGTAAAACTCCACTTTTGCGCTTTCTTTCAGAGCCTCTTTAGGGACACCTCCGAAATGGCAGGAAGAATCCACTGACATCGTATTATGCGCAATGGACTGCTTTGCAAACGTGGTGTTTTCAGGGGCATATCCGCCTTTCGCCTTGGACACCACATTTATGAAACGTGCCGAGCCGTAGTCCGGGATTACAGGGACACCGCCGTTGAAATACATTATGGAAAGCCTGTCGAAATGACCGTGGCCGCCGCCATGTGTCGTGGCTTTAAGAGTAACGCACGGATCACCCTGACCTTGGAACCGGATGATTCCCAAACCGCCGTCCTTACCCTCCGGACCTGACGCTATCATTCCTGACCTGAAGCGGAAATCCGTAGCTTGTCCCGCTGCTATGGCTTCAGAAGCGAGAGCACCTGCATCGGTCAGGGTAACGATTCCCTGTCTTTCAATCATACCGAGCATCCCGGTATCGGACGGGTCGGACTTGTACGCGATGTTGGTACTGAACAGAATCTCGTAGGTATGGATGTTTTTCTGGATGGCATCGTTCATCAGGAAAACGTCTCCCTCGTATGTACACTGGAGCAGAGTATTCACAGCCTTGCCCAATATCCCGTTCCTGTACCGGAAAACTTCCAGTCCGGGGTCATTCCGGTCTATACATTCCGCCAGGGTAACGAAAGGGAAAATGGCATAACGCTGGTATCCGGGACCTTCGTCATAGTAGCCGTCAGGCGAGAAAAGTACGTCCAGCTGACGCAGAAATCCCGTACTTCCGTTCATATCCGACCCGTAGAGAGCTTTCTTCACCATGACTTCGTCATTCATCACATAACCTATCATAGCTGTCCCCGCAGTCATCCACGTCCCGAAATTATGCATGGAATTGAATGCTTTCCTGTTCTCCGGAAGACCATTCTCCATAAAGTCAACCATCGGGCGGAAAAGGTTGGATTCTATGTACTTCCTTTCATCCGCAGGTATATAGTCATAGACACAGTCGTAGGCATTGGCCGCATACACTAACCATACAGCCTCGTTCAGAACCTGATAGAAGATTTTTCCAGGTGTCTTCGTGAATCTCGCAGGATGCACCGGAAGATCCGGATACATATCCGCATACCCTTTAAGCATCTTCCGTACATATTCGGCATATCTTTCATCACCGGTCAGCTGGTACATTACCCCGGCATTGTACATATCGGTGTAGTTGGACTTGTGCTTCTCGTGTGAATATCCTCCGCCTACATCCTTAGGCTCCGGAATCACCAGCGGTGAAGAAACGGCAGCATCAGCTATCGACTTTGCCTTCCGATATGCGGCATCAGTCAGAGGGTTCGCCCCTATCTGGCTTCTGAATCTGGAAATTCCTTCCGCCGTGAGCATAAGTTTCGGATGCCCTGAACCTGTAGCGGCAGGCCCCGAATCTTCCGGCCCCGTATAATATCCGGTCTCGTCATAGCAAGGTCTGAACCCTGTGATAGAAACGGTCTTTCCAGGCCAGAATGTATGGATTTTGCCCGATTCGTACAGATTGCAGTCCGATATGAGAATATCGTCCCACCTCATTTCGTTGAGCCTGATACAGGTTCCTCCCTGGCCGGAATGGTCGAAAGAGCAGTCCTCAACACGGGCTTTCTGCACCCCGGACAAATCTATGACACTCCCCTGTTCTCTGTTGAACACATTCCGGAACGTACACCCCGATATGTCCACTACAGGTCCGGAAGTGCTCTCATCGTACCCCCAGCGAGCAATATCGATTCCCTTGCCGCCGACATCGGAGAACAGGCAGTCCTTTACGGTAAGATGATGGACATTGTATCTGCCATAGAAATCGGTTTCTTTCGACAAGACTATGGCATCCCAGGGCAAATCCCTGAATATACAGTCCTTTATCTCGACCCACGGAGCGAACGAGCCCCTGGTACAGGATATGGCGTATGTACCCGACCTGTCAAAAGAACTGAATTCACAGTCCCGGACAGACAAGGTAAAGTCATGTATCATAACCGGAGCCGTCGTTATAAAACCTTTCGGATCCCGCAACCGCTCATCCGGAATCCCGTTGAATCCGATACCTTTTATGTCAAGCTGCCCTCCGTCCGCAATCATCAGAAGCGGTTCTCCGCCTTTTCCGTTATATCGCAGCACAGGACGGGACTCCAGCCTGTCGGACGCTTCGATTTTAAGATAATGAGGGATCACGACCGTCCGGTCGTTCCAATATTCACCCTCTCCGTCAAGCCTGAGCACGTCTCCAGGAGCCGATGCCAGCACGGCTTCATACAGTGAATTCTGTCCGGGAGCGACATCTATGGTCTTGCCAGACAACACACGGCTGTCCTTCTGCTCCCAAGAGAACCAGGACGCACCGGAATTTCCCTTTGCCGGCACGGCAGGCCGTACAAAATCAGCGGTCCCCGCGACAAAACCATCAGGAAGATTAACAGGCGATGCAGCGGATACGATATTGTTTTTCATCAAAATACCGGAGATGTCGTCATACGCCACATAAATCGAATCAGACATCGGATTGACAATGATATTGTCAGAGAATGTATTGTCCCGCGGGGCTTCAGTCCTCTCGAAATCCTTGCCGAGACATAATTCAAGAGGTCCGCAATTCTCGAATATATTGTCCTTTATAACTGTATTCCTTACTTGGTGATAACGGTAGTCGGGAGAATCCGGCACACCGTTCATTATGGCAAGAGGCGAATATGAGCGTTTGCCGGCAAGTCCGCAGAACCAGTTGCCGCTGATGACATGCCCTTTGTTTATCACGCGCACGCCGCCGGTATCGGGTTTCCCGTTTCCTATGATAATATTGTCGGAAACGATGTTCCTGTCGCCATGCCGCAAGGCTATACCGCCCATACACTCGAACAGGACATTTCTTTCGATTCTGTTGTCACAGGACTTTATGGACAGAGTCTCCACTTCGCCGCAGCACCTGTCGAACCAGTTGTCCGTAATTTCTATGAACGACGGGGTATGCGAAGAAAAGGAATTGCCGGTCCTGATGATTTCAGCCCCATTCGAGCCGTAGACCGGTCTGGGACCGAAATAATTGTGGTCAATCCTGTGATATTGGCCGCCATCCAGATCAAGGACGGCGGCAATGACTACGCCTTCGTTAAGTTTGCCGACTACGGTATTGTGATCAAACCTGTTGCGTTTTCCGTAAAGCTGCACCCAGTTTCCCTTGGTCTGCCGGCTGGCAGGGTTGAAATGATCTATCACACACCCCGTAACCCGGCAGTCGTATGCATGTTCGGAACCGTTTCTGAATTCTATCACTGTCCCCGTCAGAGAACAGCCGTTCCGGAACCATAGTCCCGAAACTTCGAGCCATTCTCCGGAAAGTCTCAGATATGACCGGCCTTCCACGATGACACCGCCGGGAGTCTCGGCCATGACGACTATCGGCCTGCGGGGCTTACCCTTTCCTGTAAGAACCGTCAGCACATCCCGGTAAACGCCGTCAGCTATTGTCACCGTATCACCTGGTGCGGCTTTTCTCACTGCTGCCGGCACATCCTCCAACGCCACAGCAGCGGCAGAAGAGTTTTTGTTCCAGGTCACGCCGTAGCTGTCCCTGTCAACACCATCGGCCGGGCTGCGGTCCGTCAAAGGAGACTCGCTGCATTTGATATATGATATATCGGACGGAGTGACCTTGGCATTATAAACTCTGTTATCGGAAAACTCCACCTCCGGTCCGTAATCTTCCACGACTTCGACAGCATCATAATTCCTGTTGTCGGAAACGACTGTATTCGAACAAATCCGGCTGGAAAGGACAGGCATGGTGCTTGCGGAATTTCCGGTATTGACCACTATGCCGCTACGGCAGTCCAGAATGACATTGTCGTGAACATCCGCCTCTTTTACCTGAAAATATCCTGACAGCTCTGAATTTTCGATACCGCGTACAAGTGAAACAGCCGATCTCTGGTCCGTACCGCGAAGACCCTCGAACCAGTTTCCGGCTACAGTGTGCCGTTCTCCGATTATTCTCACTCCTCCCGTTTCCGGAACACCATTCCCGATGAAAATATTCTTTTCCACTATGCAGCCGTTTCCATGCCTGAGTGTAAGGGTTCCCTTGCACTCTTCGAACACATTTCCTCTGTAAATATTGCCGCAGGACTTGCTGGAGATGATTTCGACTTCCCCGTTGCAGCGATAGAAAAGATTGTTTTCCACAGTACAGCCGGCCGTTGACATTGAAACGGCACTTGTGCCGATTCTTATCATTTCCTGACCGTTTGCGGACTTGCCCTCATTGTCCGTAAGGACAAACGGATGGGTGAAATAATTTCCGGTTATCCTGTGATTCGAGACAGTTCCCGGTTCCACCCACACGACTAATAGCGAACCGAGAATCTTCTTGTCTATGAACGAACAATGCTCCACAGTGTTACCAGAACCGTAGACGGAAACCCATTTTATGTCCTTGTCTGCGTTTTCCTTCTGTCCGGACCCGGAGAACAGGCAGTCTTTAAGGACACAGTTATATGCGTGCCGTTTCGGAGACTGCCTGAAATTGAAGAGGGCATTCCCCTCCCGGGTATCGCAGTCCCTGAACACGAAACCGCTGAATACTATATGGCTGCCTCCGACGGATACCGAAGAAGTCCCCGTAATGACGGACTTTCCGGGCCTTTCGGACATAATCACTACCGGCGCATCTTCAGTACCCTCGGCGAAAACGCTGATTTCCGTGTTCTCGTATGTCCCCTCTTTTACAAACACGGTATCACCCGGAGAGAAGGCCATCGATTCCAGTTCCGGAAGAGTGCAGGTATCCTGCCGGCCGTGATCGCCGTCATACGCTACAGTCTGTGTCGCGCAGCCGATGCACGACACAGACATCATCAGAAATACCAGAAAGTCACGCATGTTTATTCGGACATAGGGGTTCTCTGCCAATAGACATCGAATGTGGCGCTGTTGTGCCGGCCTTTCTCGATAGTGGCATCCTGGAACAGGTTGGTGATGTTCATAAACCCGAACTTGCGGATGTTTTCCACTGTCGCCTTAGGATCTCCGTCCCAACTTGGCTTGAAATACAGGATAAGGGCTACCGTACCGGGATCTGCATTTATGGTTTCCTTGGCATCTGTCAATATAGGAGCCCACGGGCGGTGGTTTGTCGAACCTTTCTTGTCATCGGCCTTGAACGCCCCGAATTCTCCGTTCGGCACGTTCGACCAGCCGTCTACTGTGGATGCCCCCGTCTGCTCCAGGTCAATCTTAGACAGGAGCTCAGGAGTAAAGTCATCGCTGGTGAATGTACCGGCCTTTATGTCATCGATAATCGCCTTTTCTTCAGGTATGTCTTCGCACAACGTCCTGAACTTGATGATAGGCGTAGCGAAACCGCTGTAGCCTG
>CALVBH010000037.1 GCA_944325765.1 uncultured Bacteroidales bacterium | reverse complement strand
CCTTACCGTCCACCCTTTCAATAAGAGCAATTTCGGTTTCCAGATTTCCGCATATTACAGTTATGCCACGAACCGAAGCGAGGCCTTCGGTATTGACGGTCTGAACAATGCCGGTTTCAAGCTCGGTATATCTTTCTGACCCGTTGCCGGGAACAAAATCTGGAACAAACGGCATTTTAATTTTTCCGGTCGAAAAAAATATCTATATTTGAGGATGTGTCCCAAAACGGGCACATCCTTTTTATGGACAAGAATACTCACGTGGTGATAATGGCCGGAGGAATAGGCAGCAGGTTATGGCCTGCAAGCACGCCCGAGACTCCGAAGCAGTTCATAGACGTACTCGGTGTCGGGAAAACCCTCATCCAGCTTACCGTCGACAGATTCCGCAACGTGTGTCCCGTTCGGCATTTCTGGGTCATAACCTCCGCTGTATATGCGGATACCGTGAGGGCGCAGCTGCCCGATATTCCCGAAGAGAATATCCTGGCCGAGCCCGAAGCCAGAAACACTGCGCCGTGTATCGCATATTCCTGCCGGAAGATAGCATCCATGTATCCGGACGCGAATATCGTTGTCACTCCGGCGGATGCCATTGTCCTAGACAGCGCTGTCTTCGAACGTATCATAGGGACAGCGCTGGATTTCTCTGCACACAACGAGGCCGTAGTGACTGTCGGCATAGTCCCGACCAGACCGGAAACCGGGTACGGCTATGTCAGGTCGGAGTCCGCGGAGCAGGGGAAAGTCGCCAAGGTTTTGGCTTTCAAGGAAAAACCTGATCCGGCTACGGCTGAAAAGTATCTTGCGTCAGGCTCTTATTTCTGGAATGCGGGCATCTTCGTATGGAGGGCGTCGACCATTGCCGGACAGTTCCGGAAATATTCTCCGGGGATAGCGGAAATCATGGACAGGCTCGCGCCTTTCCTGAATACGGAAAAGGAAGCGGAGGCGCTGAAGGCCCTTTTCCCTCAGTGCGAAAAGATATCCGTGGACTATGCGGTTATGGAAAAGTCGGCGGACATTTATGTCATTGCGGCAGATTTCGGATGGAGCGACCTCGGCAGCTGGGGAGCAGTCGGAATGCATATTCCTCAGGACGAGTCCGGGAATGCGGTGGTGGGGGAGGATGTACGGCTGTTCGGTTGCAGAAACTGCGTGGTCAGTCTCCCGTCCGTGAAGACCGCCGTCATCGAAGGCCTCGACGGCTATGTCGTGGCAGAAAACGCCGGGTCCGTTCTGGTCTGCCGGTTGAGCGAAGAACAGCATATCCGGGAATATTCCGCCAAACGATAGTTATGGAAGAGAGAAAACACTACAGGACCGTCATCATTTCTGATGTCCACATAGGATCTTCCCATTCAAAGGTGAAGGAGGTATCCGACTTCCTCAGTTCCGTGGACTGCGACCTGCTCATTATGAACGGCGACATTATCGACGGATGGAAGTTCCAGCAGAAATCCTCCGGTAAAAGATGGTGCCCTGAATATACGCGTTTCGTGAAAGTGGTTATGAATATGATGGAGAAGCACGATACCAGGGTGATATATCTGAGGGGCAACCATGACGATTTTCTGGACAATCTCGTCCCCGTGGACCTCGGGAATATCTGCATATTCCGGGACTACATACTTGAATCCTGCGGACACCGGTATTTCGTGACCCATGGAGATGTTTTCGACAGTGTCACCACGAATATGGAATGGCTCGCCAAACTCGGGGACGTGAGTTATACGGCCCTGTTGAAATTCAATACATTATACAACCGAATCCGCAGCCGTAAGGGAAAACCTTATTATTCTCTTTCCCAGGCTATCAAGCATAAGGTAAAGCAGGCCGTATCATCGATTTCCGGCTTCGAACGGATGCTCGCGGATCTGGCGCGGTCGAAGCATTGCGACGGAGTCATCTGCGGACACATCCATTATCCCGAGGACAGGATGATAGACGGCATCAGGTACCTGAATTCCGGCGACTGGGTGGAGTCATTGTCGGCATTGCTCGAAGAGCAGGACGGTACCTGGAGAATAATGAAATACAGGGAAGAATATCATTGATTTCCGGATTATGGAGCGCAAACTGAAATATCTGTTCGTAGTTCAGGGTGAGGGCCGGGGGCATCTTACCCAGGCGATGGCTATGGAAAAGCTGCTGACGGAAAACGGTCACACCGTGGTGGGGATGCTTGTCGGAAAGAGCCAGGCGAGACAGCTTCCGGATTTTTTCGTGCATGGCGTTTCGGCTCCTGTACGACAGTTCGAAAGCGTGAATTTCCAGCCGTCAGCCGAAAACCGGACCGTAAATATGCTGAAAAGCATCCTCTACAATATAGAGAAGTTTCCGCAGTATCTGAAAAGCATCCTTTTCCTGAGGGATGCCATCAGGGAATCCGGGGCGGATGTGGTGATAAATTTCTACGAAATCCTGGTAGGCATCACTTATTTCAATTTCAGAATCGACATACCGAATATATGCATAGGACATCAGTATCTGTTCCTGCACAGGGACTTCCGGCTCGGCGAGTCGGGTATTCCGGGTACGGAGTCCCTGCTGATTTATACCAAGATTACTTCCATCGGCGCTAAAAAGCGTCTTGCCCTTTCGTTCAGGGAAATGTCGGAAGACAGCCGCAAACGTATCCGCGTGGTGCCTCCAGTGCTGAGGGAGTCAGTCCTTTCGCTTGAACCGGTAAAGGGGAATTACATACACGGCTATATGCTGAATGCCGGTTTTTCCGAGGATGTGCTTGAATGGCATGCGCAGCATCCGGAAGTGGAACTGCGCTTTTTCTGGGACAGGTGGACGGAGCCGAAGGTAAAGAAAATCGACGATACCCTGAGCTTTTATCTTCTGGATGACCGGGAGTTTCTGAAACAGATGTCCGGCTGTATGGCATACGCCAGTACCGCGGGCTTCGAATCCGTCTGCGAGGCCATGTATCTCGGAAAGCCTATACTTATGGTACCTTCGCACATAGAGCAGAAATGCAACGCGTTCGATGCCGTCAGGGGAGGTGCCGGCATTTCATCCGATTTCTTCGACCTCTCGGCTCTTCTCGAATTTTCCCGGACATTCGAGCCGGACCCTGTGTTTCCGGAGTGGGTCCGGTCTTGCGGAAAGGTTATTCTGAAGGAGTTGACTGATTTTTAGACGGCTTTTCCTGCGTATCTTCCTTCCTGTACTTGAACCGTCTGATTTTCTGCGTGGCGGTCTTCTCGAAAGGTCCCTTGACGACTTCCACGTCGTTGATTTTCGACGATTTGTTCACGTGACGGTTCACGTAGTTCATTATCGCCTCCTTGCGGGCCTGGAGTTTTTCGAAGAACTGGTCCTCGCCCTCCTGATTCCAGTTGATGATGTTGTCGTTGAACTGGACCAGGGCCACCAGCCGTCCGTCGCGTTCGAGCACTATGGATTCGTTCACCTCATCCATGTTGTTTATGACGCTCTCGATTTCTTCAGGGTAGATGTTCTCGCCGGAAGGTCCCAAAATCATGTTGCTCAGACGGCCTTTTATGTAGTACCGTCCTTTCTTGTCCACGGTGGCGAGGTCGTTTGTCCTGAACCAGCCGTCATCGGTAAATACCGAGCGGGTGCGTGCGGGGTCCTTGTAGTAGCCGAGCATCACGTTGTTTCCCTTGCACACTATTTCGCCCTCTCCGGTTTCCGGATTTACGTTTATCAGTTTTACGGTCACTCCGTAGGCGGCCACTCCCGTGGATCCCGGCTTCGTGTATTTCACTCCTGCCTGGCAGATGAGCGGGGCCGTTTCCGTCAGTCCGTAGCCGATAGCGTACGGGAAGCGGGCCTTTTTAAGGAATTCCTCGACCTTGATGTCGAGTTTCGAGCCTCCGATTCCGAAGAATTTGAGCCGGCCTCCGAAAGTGATTTTCAGTTTCATCCCTATGATGCGGTAGAGAAGTGCCGGCATGTGTTTCCTCATCCACCGGAGAACGCGGCTTCTCCTGATGGTAGGCACCACGCTGTTCTTGTAGATTTTTTCTATGATGAGCGGGACCGAGAGCATTACGGTCGGCCGCACTTCCTTCATGGCCGCGAGCAGTACGGACGGAGTCGGCGGTTTCTGGATATAGTAGACGCTCGCACCCACGAAAATAGGGTAGAGCACGCCTATGCTCAGTTCGTATGTGTGGGCCATCGGCAGAATGGAAAGCCAGACATCCTTTTCCGTACACTTGTGGGCATGAAGCGAGGCCAGTATGTTGTGGCAGAGGTTCCTGTGGCTGAGCATCACGCCTTTCGCATTGCCGGTCGTACCGGAAGTATAGATGATGGTGGCGATGTCATCGGGAAGCGGCTGTGCCACCTTGCCGTCGCAGGTAAAGGCCTCGTCATTCCTCTTTATTATCTCGAAAGTCTCGATGTCGATGACCAGATCCAGCCGGTCGCTGCATTCCCTGCTCAGTTTCGGGAGCAGTTTTTTCGAGATGAAGACAGCCTTGCTGCCGGAGTGGTTGAGGATGTTGGTGACTTCGTTTTCCGAAGAATCGGGCAGGATGGGCACCGATATTCTTCCGAAAGGTACGAGCGAAAACATCGCCACAGTCCAGTTGGGCATATTCTGGGACAGGATGGCTACCTTGTCCCCGGCTCCGATGCCGTAGCGTGAAAGCCGGTGGGATATTTCGTCGCATTTTTTCCTGAAACTCCCGTATGTGTATTTCATGTCCGAATCGAGCATCACGGACATGGTGTTTTTCTCGTAGATGAGTGTGGCATAATCATACAGCTTCGCCAGAGTATCTATGTACCTTTCGCGCAGCTTCATGATTTTCTTGTATATGAAATTCATAATTCGGAATATTAATCGGACATCAGTGCGTGACGTAGTTTCCGGGATATTTTCCTGTCAGATGCATTCCTTCGTAGATTTTCTGGATACGCTCCATATCGGCCCTGGCGTCATCCGTCAGTTCTATCCTCTCGCCCCTGCCGACATGTTTCGTTCCCCAGTCGAAATACCCCAGATAGACCGGCACTCCGGTTTTCCTCGCTATGGTATGGAAGCCCGTCTTCCACCTCTTTACCGCTTTTCTCGTCCCCTCCGGGGCAATGGCGAGGTGTACCTTGTCGGCTTTCTCTATTTCATGTATGACGCTCAATACCAGACTGGCCGCGTTCTTTCTGTCGACAGGCAGCCCTCCCATTTTCTTCAGGAGTCCGCCGAACGGGAAAAAGAAGAATTCCTTCTTTATCATAACGAAGGCCTTGCCTCCCACGGAAGTATAATAAAGGTATGAAATCACGAAATCCCAGGCAGACGTATGCGGCACCCCGAGAATTATGCATTTGTCTTCCGGCGCCGGTTCGGAGTCGGCAGTCCAGCCCAATGTCTTAAGTAAAAAGGCGCAGAATTTTCTCCACATAATATGCTTCTAAATATTGATGTCATCCAGTTCCTCCTCGGATTTGAGGTTCTGCCGGATGAAATTCTGTCTGTCGATGGTATTGTCACCCATGTAGAATTCAAGCAGGTCCGCTATCGACTCCTCGTCGTTCAGGCTGACAGTGTCGAGTCTGATGTTTTCCCCGATGAATTCCCTGAACTCCGTATCGGAAATCTCTCCGAGACCCTTGAACCTCGTGATCTGGATTCCTGTCTTCAGCTCTTTTACGGCAGCATCCCGTTCTGCCGAGTCGTAGCAGTATCTGACGCTCTTTTTGTTTCTGACCCTGAAAAGCGGGGTCTGGAGTATGTACACGTGCCCCCTGCGGACAAGTTCGGGATAATACTTGAGGAAAAAGGTCAGTACCAGCATCCTGATGTGCATCCCGTCGTCATCGGCATCGGTGGCGACAATGATGTTGTTGTACCTCAGGTCGGCCATATCGTCCTCCACTCCCAACGCGTTTATCAGCAGGTTCAGCTCCTCGTTTTCGGCCACCTTCTTCCGGCTGACCTTGTAGCAGTTCACTGGCTTTCCCCTCAGACTGAAAACCGCCTGCGTGTTCGCATTCCTGGCCTTGGTGATGGTACCGCTTGCGGAATCGCCCTCCGTGATGAAGATGCTCGTCTTTTCCGCCAGTTCGGCCTTGTTTGCCGGAAGCTTGTCATTATAGTGTATGCTGCAGTCCCTCAGTTTTTTGTTATAGATGTTGGCCCGCTTGCTGCGCTCGCGCGATTTCTTCTGGATGCCGGAAATCTCCTTTCTTTCCTGCTCGGAGGCTGTTATCTTTTCCTGGATGGCGGCCGCGGTTTCCTTGTGGATGTGCAGGTAGTTGTCGAGATTTGTCTTGACGAAATCGTTTACGTAGCTCCTGATGGTCGGCCCCCGGTCAATGACGGTATTGCCTTCCTCGTCCTTACGGGATTCCTCCCACATATAGGTGGAGCCGAGCTTGATTTTGGTCTGGGATTCGAAGCGGGGTTCCTGGATGCCGATGCTGATGGCCCCTACTATGCCCTGTCGGATATCCTCCGGTGCATAGTCCTTCTTGTAGAATTCCTTCAGGGTCTTGACCACGGCTTCACGCAGGGCTGCCAGATGTGTGCCTCCGTCACGGGTGTTCTGCCCGTTGACGAAAGATGCGAGATTCTCCCCGTAGCTGTTGCTGTGGGTAAGCACGATTTCGATGTCCTCTCCCTCCAGATGAATCGGAGGGTAGAGCGGCTCCTCCGACATATTTTCGTTCACCAGGTCGAGAAGTCCGTTTTTCGAATTGAATGAAGTCCCGTTCAGGGTCAGCGTCAGACCTCTTTTAAGGTAGGAATAGTTCTTCAGGGATGTCTCGACGAAATCTGTATTGTATGCGAAATCCCCGAAAAGTTCCCTGTCTGCGACATATTTTACCAATGTCCCGTTCTTTTCCTTGGTTTCCCGTTTCCCGGAAGCTGTCAGGACACCGCGCGAATATTCGGCGTATGAGGATTCCCCGTTTCTGAACGACTCTATGTAAAAATATTCCGACAGGGCGTTTACGGCCTTGGTGCCGACACCGTTCAGACCTACGGATTTCTTGAAGGCCTTGTTGTCGAATTTTCCGCCGGTGTTCAGGTTGCTCGTCGCCTTGATGACCGAGTCGAGAGGGATTCCTCGCCCGAAGTCCCTTACGGAGACCGTCTGTCCGTCGATGCCGATGACTATGTTCTTTCCGAAACCGGACGTGAATTCATCTACGGAATTGTCTATGATTTCTTTCAGCAACACATATATGCCGTCGCCCGGGTTGGAGCCTCCGCCGAGGTTCCCGATGTACATCCCGGCCCTTTTCCTGATGTGCTCGTTCCATTCAAGGGTCTTGATGTTTTCGTCAGTGTATTCGGATGTATTGGGAATCAGTTCTGCCATAAAGGAAATTATCGTAATAAGCGCATTATTATGCAAAATTAATAAAATTATTTCGCCTGTAGAAAATAATGTATAACTTTGCAATGTTTTTGTTTAAAAATATTCTTAACCAAAATGAGGCGAGTAAGATTTGAATGCACACTCGTAAATGCCTTGATGCCAAAGATTTGCTGTTTTACAGCAACGCTTTTGGCCCTTTCGGCTTGTTCTGTTTCGGACGACACTGATCCAGTCCGTCAGGAAAAATCAGTTTTATACATAAGCGTGCCGAACGGGCAGACCGGCAGCCGCGCGGGGTTGAATCCGGAGACCAAGACCATCATCGGCGGAGAAAATCTGGACAAGATCCTGTGGTCCGAAAAGGACAGGATACTGCTGTACTACCGTCCCGGGGAGACAGAGGATGTCTTTACCCCTGTCGAGCTCGGTGTGTACAGGATTTATCCGGACGAGACCGTCTTTGCAGGTGAGGTAACCGTTTCCGAGGGGACAGCCTATGACTGCCGTGCGGTTTATCCTGAGCCGGAGTCCGTATCGGGAGATATTGCGGTCTTCGATCTGCCTGCCACCCAGAACGGGCTTTACGACTCGAGCATAGATGGGACGAGCTGCGACATAATGGTGGCATCGCCGTTGTCCGGACAGGATTTCGGAGAAAATTCTTCTCCTGTGGAGCTGTCCTTTATCCATAAATGTCACGCATTCCGGATTCAGATTCCGACCGGAAAGAATTATTTCGGTATGGACGTGAAAAAGCTGAGGGTGGAGTTCCCGACTGAGGTGGTGGGCAAACTCTCCGTGGATATGTCCGATCCGGAAGCCCCTGCGACCCTTTCAGAGGGCGTAAGTACGGTATGGCTCGACCTGACGGAAGTCCTGAAAGAGTCCGAGACAGGGTCTGCGGACGGAATCTATGCCTGGATATTCACTGCGCCGACAGACATTTCCGGAAATGTGAGGTTTACGGCATACAGCAGTGAGAATTATCAGTCGGAAAGCATATCGGTGACTTTGGACAAGACTCTCGAAGCGGGAAGAATCACACCGGTGACGCTGGCTGTGCCGGCAGAGCCGGAATATGCGTCAGTAACGCTGAAAGTCGGGACCAACAATCTCGGGGAGGATTACAAGACAGTCACGGTGAAGGCTCCGGCCGGGGCTAAGTTCAGGAACGGTGAGGAAACTGTCGTTTTCGAACGCAATGAGACTCAGGAGTATCCGATAGAGTTCTATGCGAGCGTGGACGGTGCGGACAATCTGACGCCGATGAAGTCAGGCAACCTGACGGTGGAGTTCGATTCCGAACACGCGATAGTGGCTGCGGAGCCTGTCAGCCTTGCGGATTTCGAGTTCGGCCAGACCGGCGTGGCTTTCAGCCGTGATGTCCCTTATCTGCTCTATGAGGACTTTTCTGGGGCGTTGTCGCATGACGGGAACAGAAGTGAGGATGATGACTTGAGCCAATATAATCTTCCGGGATGGTCGGCTTACAATTACGATATTTCTGCAGGTCAGAGCTTTAGAATGCGCAGGTATGTGGGTACCTCTCCTGGCATAACTGATGTGTATCCGGGCAGACTTGATTCTCCTTTCCTGTCCGGTCTGAAAGATGGGACAAATGTCAGATTGTCGGTATCATTTGATATAGGAGGAGTTTCAGGCAGCCCGACTGTAGGTTCTACGATAAATCCGACTTATGCTTTCGGCGTGACGACAGTAGCTGGTGCTACGGATGAGGAAATTCCGACGATTATTATTCCATACGAATCAGCAGGAGACGGCGGCAGCTATACGAATTTGCCGATGCATAAAGAAATGATATTCAATGCAGGCAACTCTGACAGACTTTCCTGGCGGGCTATGTCCAATGAACCGACATTTTGCTTTGGTGCGACAGCATACGTCTACATCGACAACATAAAGGTGCAGATAGCTCCGGAGGAGACGGAATGACGCCCCCCCGCTCTGTCATTGACAGAGGGGTCTGCATAGAAAACCAAGAATATGAAAAGAATACATAACATACTATTGTTTACCGCAGCAGTCCTGCCATCCGTGCAGTCCTGTCAGGAGACCCCGCTTTCCGGTGAGGATGCCACGGGCAATGTGGAGTTTGTATGCAGCGTGCAGGAAAGCGTCACCCCTGAAACGGCATTTTCCAAGGCAGGCGGGCCGCAGAAGGCATTGCCGGAAGGGCTTGTCCCTGAAGCTTCGGAACTGCACCTGGCCATCACCGGTGCGGAGGACTATTCGGCGGAATACGGGACATTCGCAGAGTACGACAACCCTATGATGAAGGCAGGAGAGTATACCGCGGTCTTCAGCTACGGCGACCCTGACAGTGAAGGTCCCGATGCGGCATATTTCGGGGCATCCGTGGACTTCAACGTAATTGCCCGCAAGACATCCGTCGAGAATGTCACGGCAACCCTTGCCAATTCGGTCTTTTCCGTGGTGGTGTCGCAGTGGTTCGCGGACTATTATCCGGAATATGAGATAACGGTGGAGACGGAATCCGGATATTCCGTGACGTTTGGCTCAGGGAGCACGGAACCGGAAACCGAGTCGGAGCCTGTCTTCGTGAAAGCCGGGACCACCCTTTGGTTCAGCGGCTCGGCAGTCAAGACCAACGGGGCCGAGGTCTCGTTCCCGAAGACAGAAATCGCGACGACGGAAACCCGGACCTGGCAGACGCTCGGCATAGATGCATCCCAGGCTGCTGCCGGGACCGTAGAAATCGTCCTGGATGACACGGCTGTGGAAATAAAGGAAATTTCGATAGAACTCAATCCGGATGCTCCGGATGATGCAGATAACCGATAAAGATAACAAGATGATTATGAAAAATATATTCAAGGCAATGGGAATCATTCCGACGGCTGTATTGCTGCTGATGCAGGGATGCAAGTCGGAAAAGATAGAATATGTTCCGACGGACGGGCTGTCCGGAGGGGCGGTCGGATATCTTGTCATGGACGGATTCGACCTGCAGGTGGCCGACTATGCGGAAGAAATCACGGAGGAAA